>CAZKRB010000059.1:0-19531 GCA_964555065.1 uncultured Syntrophus sp. | reverse complement strand
ATGGCGTCGACATTTTCGATGAAGCAGACGGTGATCATCTGGTTTTTCTCATCACGGACGACTTCCAGTTCCAGCTCCTCCCAGCCGAGGACGGATTCTTCAATCAGGATCTGCCCGACGCGGCTGGCCGAAATGCCGCGGCTGGCCACCATCCGGAGTTCCTCCAGGTTGTAGACGAGGCCGCCTCCCGTGCCGCCCATGGTATAGGCTGGACGGACCACGACGGGATAGCCGAGCTGTGCGGCGATTTTTTCCGCCTCTTCCACCGTATAGGCCGGCTCGCTCTTCGGCATGTCGATTCCCAGGCGGGTCATGGTTTCCTTGAAGGCGATCCGGTCCTCGCCCCGCTCGATGGCATCCACCTGGACGCCGATGACCTGGACGCCGTATTTTTCCAGGATGCCCAGTTTGGCCAGTTCCGCCGTCAGGTTCAAGCCCGTCTGGCCGCCGAGGTTGGGGAGGATGGCATCGGGTTTTTCATTCTCGATGATCTCGACCATGGATTGGACGTTCAGAGGTTCGATGTAGGTGACGTCGGCCGTTCCGGGGTCGGTCATGATGGTCGCCGGATTGGAGTTGACAAGAACGATTTCGTAACCGAGCTTGCGCAGGGCCTTGCACGCCTGGGTGCCGGAATAGTCGAATTCGCAGGCCTGCCCGATGACAATCGGCCCGGAACCTATGATCATGATTTTCTTGATGTCGCTGCGCTTCGGCATGATGAGCCTCCTCCTGGAAAAAATTCTTGGGGCTGTTGAAGGTGGACCAATCTATATTCAAAAGGGGTAAGAAACCGGAATGTGCCAGGCACGGGCGGGACTATAGGTAAGTCAATCTGGATTGTCAAGAGATATAAAAGGGTTAAATATCGACGGTTTTCATCCAGTCCTTCCCCCCCAGCATCCGGGCGACGATCATGCTGCACACGTTGTCGCCTGCGGAGTTGACCAGGGTGGCGGGGGGATCGACCAGGGCGCCGATCATGGAGATGATGGGAAAGGCCTCCAGGGGAAAACCGTAGAGGGAGATGATCAGCAGCTCGCCGATGAAGCCGCCACCGGGTATCCCGCTCATCACGATCCCACTTAAGAGAGCGATGCCCACGGCGGTCAGCAGGGTGCCGGCCCCGGAAAAATCCAGATGGAAGACGCCGAAGAGAAAGGCGATCTTCAGGACGGAGGCCAGGCAGGAGCCGTCCATGTGAATCGTGGCGCCGATGGGGATGACCAGTTCGCCGATGTCTTTCGGGACACCGGTTCTGCCGGCCGCCGCCAGGTTGGACGGGATGGCGGCGACGCTGCTGCCTGTGGCCAGGGCGGTCAGGGCGGTGGGGATGATGTTCTTCCAGAAGGTCCTCACCCCTGGGCCCGCTCCGGCGAGATAGGCGTAAAGTGTGAATCCGGCAAAGAAATAGAAGATCGTCAGGGGGTAGTAAAGGGTCATGGCCCGGAAATAGGATCCCAGCAGTTCCGGTCCGAAAACGCCCGTGAGGTAGGCGAAGTAAGCGCCCAGGCCGATGGGCGCATAATACATGATGAAATCGATGACCTTCATCATGACGTCGCCGGCCGAGGCGAGAAAGTCGGCAAAGGCCCGCCCCTTTTCCTTCAGGGCGGAGGTGGCCAGCCCCACCAGGATCGCAAAGAGGATGAGGGCCAGCATGTTCTTTTTCGACAGGAGTTCGGGAAAATCGGGCGTGGTGAGGGCCTTGACGATCTGCTCCGACAGTTTCGTGGATTGAAGGTCCCCGGCCGCCTGCAGCTCGATGTGGACGTCCGTTGCCGGGGGGTAGAGCGAAACGCCGATCACCATGAGCACTGAGGAGACGATGCCGGTCATCACGAAGACCGCGATCATGGCGAGAAGAATCTTGCCCAGCCGGCGGCCGGTGGTCATCCCCGCCACCGCCGCGGAGATGGAGAAGAAAACCAGGGGGACGAGGGAGGTGAAGAGGAGATTGAGGAAGATGTCGCCCAGGGGTTTGAGGGCCGCCGCATCCTTCCCGAGCGCGAGCCCCACCCCCGAGCCGATGAGGATGGAAAGGAGCAGCAGCAGGGTGAATCCGTAGGATTTGAGGAAGGTTGACCTGGTCTTCATCTGCTGTCCATTAAGGTTAGGGGGAAAGAAACCCGGCGGACCCGCTTCTCTCCGCTGCGGAAAGCGGCAAAGCCGATTTGCGGCAGGCTCTCGCGCACCCTGGGATTTGCCGACCGGCTCCTCGACGCGCGCGGGAGTCATCTGCCGCGCCGCTTTGAGTTTGGCTTGAATCCGGCAGGGGAACCAGCCCCGGGGGCAGGGGATGAGGATTCCGGATTTCCCGTTGCGGAGGCGGCCGGCCCACGGTGCGCTTATAGCCCGCAACGAGTCTGGCAGTCAAGGAAAATGGCGGCTTCCCGCCGCGGTCGGCTCTACATCCCTTCGAGTTTCCGGGGTGGTTGTGCCGCAATGCCTCAGTCCGGCTCCTGAAGGACAAAGCGGATCGGGACGTCCCCCCAGGTGCGGATCCTAACATTGTTCTGTACCGCCGGCGCAAATTTCCATTTTCTGACGGCCTGAAGTGCGGCCTGGTCGAGGAGGTCGTATCCCGAGGATTTTTTCACGATCAGCCGGCCCGGTGAGCCCGTTTCCAGGATTTCCACGGAGACGAGGACCAGCCCTTCATAGCCTTTATGCCTTGCCGCCTCCGGGTACACGGGGGGAGGGGTCCGGGAGTAGCGGGAAGGAGTTGAGCGAAGCGGACCGGCAGATTCTCCTGCCCTTCCGCCCTGCGGAACGGGGGTACCGGGAGACAGGGCGCCGCCCCCCTTGCCGCCCGCCGCTGTTCCTGCGGCTGTTACTCCGCCTGATCCTGTGGCCGCTGCGAGGGCTTGCACTGCGGCCGTGGGCCTGGTCTCTTCCCCTTCTTCCCGCGGCGATGGAAACTCCGCTCCCATGGTTGCGATGACCAGCCCCTCCCTGCCGTCGGCCCGTTTCCGGATGTTTCTCCGATCGCTGGGCAGGGGGGCCGAGGGGGGCTGCTCCCCAGTGCGCCTGTCGGGAAGGGCTGTAATTTTCTTTTCCCCTGCCGGTTGCATCGGTCCTTTGGGCTGCGCGCCGGGCGAGGGAAGCCGGGATGGCTGAAGGTCGGAGGGGGAAGAAGAGAGATTCACCAGGGATAAGGTAAGCTCCGGCGTTTTTTCCTGCCTTGCTGGAGTCGAGGACGCACTTCCCACCGCGATGGCGAGCAGCAGCGCCGCGGCATGGAGAGCGAGGGATGCCGTGGCGGCGGAAAAAAGGTCTTTTCTGGAAATTTTCGATGCGGTGTCTTCCATGAATTCTCTCGAAGGGGATTCCCCTTTCCGGTCTATCGTCCTCGCTCCGCAGGCGGGGCTTCTCTGTCGTGTTGAATCGGCTGTTTAGCCCCGGACGGATTTCCTTTCCTCTCGAGGCGCGTGTTTCGTGGCGGCCTCAGCGGCCCCTCGACAGCCGACCCGGGTGCACCTTTGCCGCCTCTGACCTGCCGCCCTGTGGTTCCCCCGGATCAAAGGCCGGCTTGACCCGCTCCGGATGCAGGATTTCAGCGATTTTTTCCAGCCCCAGGACAATCCTCGGGGAAAAGCGATCCGTCAGGTCGGAGTCCAGCAGGTGGATCCGTGCATTCCGGACGGCCGGAAGGTCAGGCCAGCGGCTCCAGGCATCGAGGACCGCCTTCCGGGAGCCCTTTCCCCCCATGGAGGAGACCAGGATGACCTCCGGTTGGGCCTTGAGCAGGGATTCCATGCTGTAGCGGGGATACTTCACCGGGACGCGGCCTACGATGTTCGTCCCGCCGGCCAGGGTGATCAGCTCATGGTAGATCGTGTTCCGGCCGACGGAAAGGAGAGGATTCGAGTCGATCTGGACAAAGACCTTCGGCTTCCGGCAGGAGGCCGTCAGCGAGGCGATCCGGTCCGCCCTTTTTTTCATGCTCCCGGCCAGTTGTCGGGCGGCCGCTTCCCTCCCTGTAATGGCGCCGAGGTGGAGGATCATCCGGAAGATATCCGAAAACCGCTCCGGATTGGTCACATAGACCGGAATCCCCGCTTTTTCCAGGAGGGCGACGGCTTCCTTCCGGTTTCCGTTGGTGGTTCCGATCACCAGATCGGGAGAAAGGCTCAGGATTCTTTCCAGGGACAGATTCACATAACTCCCCACTTTCGGCCTGGTTCTGGCCGCTTCAGGATAGTCGCTGAACTGGGAGACGCCGACAATTTCCCGATCCAGCCCCAGGGCGAAGAGCGTCTCCGTGATGTCCGGCGCCAGGGAAACGATTCGCTGCGGATGGGCCGGGACGTGGACGCGCCTCCCCGTTTCGTCCACCACCCAGGCCGCCCGGGCGGAATGTCCGATCGCCGGCAGGATCAGGAGGAAGACAAGACAAAGGGCAACTTTTGTTATTCGCGGTGAGCTCATGGATCGTTTCTATATGGCGGCAACGGGCGGGGGAAAGCGGTTTCTTTGCCCCCTGCATGGTACCGCTGCTGCTTTCTTGAACCGTTAAGGAACCGTTATCTCAAGCCCCGTTCAGAGCGAACCCCTTGCCGGCCTCGTGGCCGGTTCATTCCCCGGGGCTGTCCAAAGCCGGCGTTCTCTCTGCCCGGTGACCTTGATCCTCCCGCGAGTCGGAGTTAGTCGGAAAATAGACTTTGTATATAATAAATACAAAGAGTTGTAGCGCTATGTTTGCATAACAATATCTGTTCTGATCGCCGAAATATCATCGTCTGAGGGTACTGTCCCGGCATGAAAATTTATATGAAAATAAATCCAAGGGGTCGATTCTTTTCAGCCTTCATTGTGCCCGTGCCGGGGACGAGGGTTAGAACTTTAGAGCGATTCCCCCCTTCGCGGTGATGCCCGGCAGGGGATAGTAGCTGGCGCCGGAATAAGGGTAATAATAGACCAGAGCCTCTTTTTCATCGGTCAGATTCTCCACGCCGGCAAAGGCGGAGATTTTCAGATCCTTCAGGGTCGTTTTGTAGGTGAGGAAAAGATTCAAGAATGCGTAATCGTCTATCTTTTCCGCCGCATTGGCGTTGTCGCCTCCCGGATACGCCTCTCCGACGTACCTCACCTCGGGATTCAGCTCCAGACCCCAGGGAAGGTAAAAGATGACGCCGGCGCTGCCGATGATTTTTGAAACCAGGGGGATCTCGTTGCCGGAATTGGGGCCGCTGCGGAATTCCGCATTGCGGAGAGACATCTGGCCGTACACCTTGGCCACCTTTTCCCACCGGAAGGAGGCCCCCAACTCGATGCCTTCATGGCGCGTGTCGTCGAGATTGCGGTTGGCAGTCCCGTCCCAGGCGATCTCGTCCTCCATGTCGATCCGGTACAGGGTCAGATCCACGGAAAGGTTCGGGAGGGGGTAAAAGAGGACGCCCACCTCATAGGTCTTGCCTTTCTCCTTGTCCAGGTCCGTTTGAAACTGGTCCCAGCCGGCTCCGAAACCGTAATACGATGCCTGCTCATCGAGGAAGGGGTAACGGAAAACGGTGGCGTACTTGGCAAAGGCTTTGGATTTCTCCCCGAACAGCCAGGTCAGAGCCGCTTCGAAGGCCTCGGCGTGATGGATTTTCTCGCTGTCGGGAATAGCGAGCGTGCCGTCGGCCAGCCTTTCCCTGCCCTCGATCTTGGCGCGTTCGGTCCGGTAGCCCAGGGTCAGGATCAAGTCGTCCAGGACAAAGAGCTCGTTCCGGGCGTAAACCCCCAGGCTCTTCCGTGAAAACTCGGCGGTATTGATTTTTTCCCGCTGCTCCCGATCCCGGAAGCCGTCCTTGTCCAGTTCCTCGTCATAATAATCCAGGCCGACGGTCAGCGTATTTAAGTGATTGAAGAGGTTCTTTGCCAGGACGTAGCGCGGGGTGAAGGCATAGGTGTCCAGATCGACTTTAGAGTAAGCTGCCATGGACCGGTAATTCGCCGTGATCTCCTTGCTCCCATACAGCAACGGGAGGGAAAGGCTTCCGGCATCGCCGAAGCGGGCATCCAGAGAGAAATTGGCATGAAAGTCGGTGTTCACTCCATCGTCATCGGGGTTTGCGGCCTGCCTGCGGTCCCGTTCGTATTGTGCTCTGGTGAGGGAGCCGGGCAATTCGAAGTCCGTCCGGTTGTAGGACAGGGCGAAAGAGGCGTTCCACGCCTCCGTTCCGCTGTAACCCAGATTTAGGCCGCCTCCCCGGGAGGTGTACGCCGAGCGCGACCGATATCCCTCCATGCCCTGGTTTTCCCCGTTCAGGGAATAGGAAATTTTGCCCTGCGCTCCCCGGATGCCGGCCTGTTCATCATGGAGTCCATAGCTCCCCCCGCTGATCGAGGCCTGGGCTTCGGGCTTCCCGATCCCTTTTTTCGTGATGATATTGATCACGCCGGCGAGGGCGGAATCCCCGTAAAGGACGCTTCCCGCCCCCCGGACCACCTCGATCCGTTCGATGTTGCTCAGGGACGTCTGAAGCCAGTTGATCGACTGCATGTCCGGGTTGTTCAGCCGTTTGCCGTCCAGCAGCACCAGAGTCTTGCCGAAGGGGGAATCGCCGCCGAATCCCCGCAGATCGACAACGGCCTGCGAAGGATTGCCGCTGTAAGTCCGGACCTGAATGCTTTCCAGCTTTTCCAGGACCTCCACGATACTGGTCGCCCCGGATTTTTCGATCTCCCGGGCCGAAATGACGCTGACGTTGGCCGGGACCTGCCGGATCGCTTCCGTATTTCTCGTCGCCGTCACCACGACTTCCTCCATCGGTACGGCGCCCGCTGTCTCCTGGCTGTAGGCCGGAAGGCGGCAAAGCGTGAGCCCGCCCAGTAACACGAAAAAAAACGCTGCGGTTCTAAGATTCATTTCCTTTGCTCCTTGAGTGGAAAGTTGAAAAGTGTTCAACAGATTCGATTCCGATCGTTCACTGGTCAGCGGAGCGGGTATCAGGGTGGATTGTTTCTTTTCCTGTTATGCATGACGAACCTCCTTTCCCCTCGGTCAGGTTGAAATGTTCCGTCCGTCAGATAAGTCTCCTGGCTCACGGCTCGACCTACTCTCCACGCCTTCCCGAATTTCCGAAAAATTCAGTGGCTTCCGGTGGATTTCGTACCGCTTACAGTTGCGGGGCAGCGCCGGCTTTGACCGGCTTCCTTGGATCTGACAGACTTTCGGGCACTAGAGAAATTCGCGGCAATCCGTTGGCCGGATTGCGGTCGACCATTACCCGGGTTTCGTACACTTCCCGGATGTTCGCTTCGGTGATCACCTCTTCCGGGCGTCCCGCCGCATGGACACTCCCGCGGTTCAACAGCAGAAGGCGGCTGCAGTAGAGGGCTGCCGTGTTGAGGTCGTGAGTCACCACGATCACCGTCAGGCCGTTCCGACGATTCAGGCTTTTCAGCAGATCGAGGATGGCCGTCGTATGCTTCATGTCCAGATAGGCCGTGGATTCATCGAGGAAGAGAATCCGCGGCTCCTGGGCCAGAGCGCGGGCAATCATTACCCGCTTCTTTTCTCCGCCGCTGAGCTCGGTCATGCTCCGCGAGGCCAGTTGGAGGGTCCCCGTGGCGTCCATGGCCTGCCGGGCGTTGGCGAAGTCCTGTTCCCTTTCGAATTGGAGCCTCCCCAGATGAGGCGTCCGGCCCATCAGGACGTATTGCTCCACCGTGAAGGGGAACAGATCGGGGGAATCCTGGGCGACGAAGGCAGCCATCCGGGCCAGGTCGCCGCGCCGGATTTGCCGGATATCTCTTCCCTGGAGGGTCACCGTCCCCCGCCGGGGGGAGAGAATCCGGCTGCAGAGCCGCAGGAGCGTGGTCTTGCCCGACCCGTTGGGGCCGAGAACACCCAGAAATTCGCCCTGCTCCACCGCGAAGGAGACGTCCCGCAGCACCGGGGAGGCGGCGTCATAGCAGAAGGAGAGGTGTTCCAGGCTTAAAATGACCATGGCTTGAACCGTCCCTGCCGCAGCAGATAGAGAAAATAGGGGGAGCCGCACAGGGCGGTCACCACGCCCACGGGCAGTTCAATCTCGGGGATGACCGTCCGGGCCAGGGTATCCGCCACGATCAGAAAGGAGGCCCCGAAGAGGAGCGAGGCGGGCAGCAGCAGCCGATGATCCGCACCCAGGAGCATCCGCATCAGGTGGGGGATGATCAGCCCCACAAAGCCCACCGTCCCGCTGAAGGCCACGGCTACGGCCGTCAGCAGCGATCCGGCGAGGAGGAGAAGCATCCGGGTCCTTCCCGCGTTGACTCCCAGGTGGAGGGCTGTTTCCTCGCCCAGGGAGAGCAGGTTGATGGCGCGGGCGTGCAGGTAGGAGACGAGAAATCCCCCCGCGAGGACCAGAGCCGTCAGCGCAATCTCATCGGGCTGGGCCAGGCTGAGATTTCCCATGAGCCAGAAGGTGATCTTCTGAAGGTCGGCGGTGCTGCTCAGGGAAAGGGCCAGCATGATCAGGGAGGAGAAAAAGGCGTTCACGATGACGCCCGCCAAAAGCAGCGTCCCCGACGAGAATCCCCTTCCGGAGCCCCCTGCGGCAAGGACCAGGAGCACCGTGACGGCGGCGCCCAGGAAAGCGGGCAGGGGAACGCCCAGGGGAAGAGAGCCCAGACCGGCGGAAATGGCGATGATGGCCCCCAGCGCCGATCCTCCCGAGATCCCCAGGATATAGGGGTCGGCCAGGGGGTTGCGGAGCAGGGCTTGAAAGAGAACTCCCGCCGTGGACAGCGACGCCCCCACCAGCCCGGCAAAGACGATCCGGGGGAGGCGGAGGGAAAAGAGGATGGTTGCGTCTTCGGGCTTCAGGACCGGGGCGGTCAGGGGGCGGTTGCCCAGGAGGTCCTTGAGGCCCTGGACCAGACCCGTTTCCGCCGGACCGCAAAGGAGGGATGCCGCCGCCGTCACCAGGAGAAGGGCGAGCAAAAGCAGGCTCACTTTCATGACTCTGGCTATCGTAACCGCCGATTCCGCCATGGGATTCTTCGCCTTCGCCCCTTCCGTGACGCGGCTTCCGGACTGTGCGGACGCCGGCCGGCGGTTGAGGCGGGTTTATCAATAATGAAAACAACGTTATTTCAGGAGAATACGAATCCCCTTCCGGGGATGCGGCGGGCGGAAACTTGTTGAAATGCCTGCTGGTATAACTCCCTCGCGTAATGCTGATGGATCGGTATTCCGGCTTCGGGCGACCTACTGACCAGCCTTCCCATCGTGGTTTTTCCACAACAGTGGCTCGATTTGGCGTTCGTTCCCTTCACGGCTGCGGGGCAGCGGAGGATTTTAACCCCTCTTCCTCATTATCCACCAGGGTCGTTGACACATAAAATCCCCCCTCTTGGCGAGGGGGGGATTTTTATATTCCAAGCTTAAAGCAGCTGTTCCATTTGACTCATGAAGACATGATAGCCTCCCTTGACGGGATGCTCTTTTTTCAACTGGCGGAAGATGGACATGACCCGCTCAACTTCCTCGTCCTTAAGGGCCAGATGCAGTAAGACGTATTTTTCCGGCCAGTAAAGAGAAGCGTTTTGAGCCAGTTCTTCCGTATCCGCCGACCTTCCGGTGACTCTTTCTATCTTGATGAATTTCTTGATATCAGCGCCCGTTAAGGCTTCCATCACATCTTGATCCACCGTTTCCGCATAGACAATCATCAGCAGTTTCATCATCTTCACCTCGTTCAATTTTTTTTAGTGTATCACAATCGGCGGCGCTTTTTAAGCCGTTTTCAACATCCCATTCCACCCGAAGGGCGGCTGCGCGGGGAAGTTTTTCCCCAACCCATCGGATTACCGGCGAAAAGTTCCCCGGAACTGAAGATCAAAGGTGACCGGTACGTCTCCGGCCAGCCGAAGCACCTCCTCCTGGAGTTTGTGGTGTTTTTTAATGCTGCGGACCACCGCCCGAACGACGAGGCCCTCTCCCCGGGGGATCACCTCCAGGGTGGGCACGAGAAAATGCGGATTCGTTGCGATTTCCGCTTTGATTTCATAGGCCAGGGCCTTCAAGCGCAGTGCCTGGAGAGCCGCTTCCGTCTTGCAGGCCTCCTTGGCAGCGCAGGCGACGCGGACGACTGCGGCCACATCCTCCGGTTTCAGCTCTTCCGTATTGAAGATGAGGTCGTAGGTTTCCGGATCATTTCCTCTTTTACCGTACATCTGGTGGACGGCGTAGGACAGCTCCCGGTCGGCCTTTTCCACGATTCGGCGCGCCGTTTCCTTTGCCAGGTCTTCACGTTCCGCGATGACTTCCACCCGCTTTTCAAAGGGAGCAATGACCCTTATTTTCAGGCAGTGAGGGATGTCGTGCAGCAGGATGTTCCCTCCCCGGGCCATGATGACGACGTTGTCCCTCTGGGCGTACCGGAAAAGGATGCTTTGACTCAGGGCGACGAACCCCATGAAGGACCAGTCGAACTTCTCCCACAGCGTGGCGTATCCGCCGGCATAGTCTTCCGTGGCCCGCTCCCACAGCTCTCCTGTCTGCCTCGCATTGTCATGGATCTTCTTCAGGGGGATGAAATCGTAGTTGAGAAGTCCCGCCGCCAACTGTCCAACCTTGGTGCCCCCGCTTCCGAATTCTTTAGAGATGGTCAAAATTGCCATGTTTTCCTTCCTTCATCGGCTTTTCACCGGCAAAAGCCGAAACTGAATTTTTTTCGAACCATCGTTGAAAGCCGGGATCTTGGACACTTTCTTCCCTCGTTTCGGGATAAGATTCGGCCGTGTTTTACTTGTTGCCTGTTCATGTCAAGGTCGTTTTAATGTTTTAATATGCAATCTTTTGAGATATGAAAATACCAGTTGTAAGCGCTGATTAAATTTTTTTACCTTGATCGCTTACCATAACACAAAGGAATCCACACCGGAAGACGGAGTTGACATCATGGATGCGGACGAACGAATACGACAGGAAAAAATCATCGAATATGATGTGCTGTATCAGCAGTTCTTTGACAAGCCGCCGGTTGATCAGGCCTCCGCGGATATCCTGAAAAAACAGGCGGATGCTCTCCGGGAACAGGCGGAATTGCTGGACCTGGCGGAGGATCTGATCATGGTGCTGGACATGGGGCATCGGATCCTGTTCTGGAACCGGGGCGCTGAAAAAAAATATGGCTGGAGCCGCAGGGAGGTCCGGGGGAAGAACATTCACTCCCTGCTCAACACGAGATTCCCGCAGAAGCTGCAGGAAATAGAAAAAACGCTGATCAACTGCGGCCGGTGGGAAGGCGAATTGGTCCAGATCCGGCGGGACGGCGGACCGATCCTGGTGGAAAGCCGGTGGACCCTGCGGCGCAACGAGCAGGGGAAACCGCTGGCCATTCTGGAAATCAACAATGACATCAGCCAGCGAAAGCATGCGGAGGCAATGCTGCAGAAGACCCTGGAGGATCTTGAGCGGCGGGTTCAGGAAAGAACGGCCGATCTTCAGAAGGTCAATGCGGAGCTGCAGGAAGAGATTAATGAGCGGAAGCGGATGGAGGATGTCCTGAAAAGAAGGGAAAAGGAGCTGAAAATCAAGACGAAAAATCTCGAGGAACTCAATGCGGCTCTTACGGTTTTACTTAAAAAGAGGGAAGAAGACAAAAATGAACTCGAAGAGAAGGTCCTTTCCAACGTAAAAAGCATGGTGCTGCCCTACGTAAAGAAGATCAAAATGACCGCCCTCGATACCACCCAGATGAACTACATGGAGATTCTGGAAGCGCATCTGAATGAAATCACTTCATCTTTCCGCTACAAATTGACTTCCCAGTCATTGAACCTGACGCCACGGGAGGTTCAGGTTGCCTTATTGATCAAGGATGGCAGAACAACCAAGGAGATCGCCGAATTGATGAATGTCTGCCCCGGCGCCGTGGCGCTTCATCGGAACCATATAAGGAAGAAACTTGGATTGAATCATAAAAATATCAACCTGGCCTCTCACCTATCTCTACTGCCTTGAAAAGGCGTGGTTGCCGGGAGGGCATAAAGAAAGAAACGGTTGCCCTTTTCCCCCACACGCACCTTACTCATCCCGGCGCGTCGCAAAGGTCAGAGAAAACAGTCCGAAAATGATGACGGCGTGACCGGTGGCCCCGATTGCTATTCGGGTCATGCCGGGTGGGTATTCCGGCGCGAGCAGCCTCACAAGCGCAACGCCCGACAATGCGATACCTGTTCCGATAACCCACCACCAGTAGCGTTTCTTTTTAAAGATGATCATAAGAATATTGCCCAAAAAGGACAGGAAACGAGGAGAATGACAGCACCTCGGAACAAGGAATCAATTCGCACGGCAAATGGCAACCCCTTGGAGGGAAGGGCCGCCTTTCCGAACCCTGAAGATGCGCCTGCCAGTTTTTCATGGATTCCGGGGCACATCAGGAGTTTCGACGGCGGGCATCGGCCTTTTCCGGGGTCCATGATCAACCGGGAACGATGCGCTCATGGAAAGGGGGGGGAACATGAGGAAGCCCCCCCCCCGAGGATTTGTCACGTGGTTTTTACAGGATCATGGTAAGCGATCTTCCCGCAATGATTCTCCGCTCGTTTATCCCAGGATGCCGATGAATACACCACCAGCGATCGCCGCGCCGATGGCTCCGGCGACGTTCGGCCCCATGGCGTGCATCAGGAGAAAGTTCCTTTTGTCTTCCGCCTGGCCCATCACCTGAACAACCCGAGCGGACATGGGGACGGCAGAAACGCCGGCGCCTCCGATCATGGGATTGATCTTCTCCTTCAAGAAGAGGTTCATGATCTTGGCGAGGATGACCCCTGCGGCCGCTGCACTGGCAAAGGAGACGACACCCAGGACGAGAACCAGCAGGGTCTTGGGCTGGAGAAAGTTCTGTGCGGGCATTGCCGCCCCTATGGCCAGGGTCAGGAAGATGGTGATAAGGTCAACAAATGTCGTTTGTGCGGTCTGATTGAGTCTTTCTGTAACGCCACACTCCTTGAAGAGATTGCCCAGCATAAAGCAGCCCATCAGAGGGGCGGAGGTGGGTACGAGCAGAATGACGATGATGGCTGTTATCAAGGGAAACACGATTTTCTCCAACCGTGATACCGGCCTGAGCGACGGCTTCATGTAGATTTGCCGCTCCTTCTTTGTGGTCAACAGGCGTATCACAGGAGGAATGATAATGGGGACAAGAGCCATATAGGAATAGCAGGCCACAGCGGTAGCTCCAATGATGTGTGGCGCAAGCACGGAGGTAACATAGATCGTAGTGGGGCCTTCCGCTCCTCCGATGATTCCGATCGAGGCTGCTTCCGTGAGGCTGAATCCGAAGAAAAGAGACATGAAGAATGCAAGGTAAACTCCGAACTGTGCTGCAGCCCCCAAAAGCAGGGTTTTGGGATTGGCGAGCATGGGGCCGAAATCCGTCAGAGCCCCCAGGCACAGAAACATTAGGGGCGGGAGGATCTGCCACATAACGCCGAACTGAAAGATCCGGGAGAGAAGCCCTACCGGGCGCGAGGGCAGCTCTGCCTGGTTGGTTTGTTCCATGGTCAGAATGGAGGCGATCACCTGCCCCTGTTCCACTCGCTGGCCTTTGGATACCTTCAGGCTGTCCACACGTCCGAAAACGGGGGCTTTAACCTCCCCTGTATCAAGCTTGCAGATGACGCCGCCTTTGTCGAAGCCCTCCCCCTTATTCACGGACACTTCCATCACTGTTCCCGCTTGAGGGGCCTTCAACATCATCTCGTAGTCCATCATACCTCCGAGGGGCAGGTTAACCAGGATCATCCCGAACCCGATCGGAACCAGCAAAAGGGGTTCCATCCCTTTTGCAATTGCAAGGTAGATGAGGGTCAATGCTATTACGATCATCAGGGCGTTTCCCCAGTAAAACAGGGGGAACCCTGTTTCCATCAATCCAAAAATCACCTCTTTTCCTCCTTTACCTGATCTGAACGGAGTCTATTTTTTGACACCGAAAAATTTCTCTATGGTTATTCTCGTCAGTTCCACTGATATCCACAGCAGCATCAAGATGCCAAAAACCAGTCCGAATCCGCCGGCCGCTGTTTTTATCGCCAAATTCCAATCAATCATATCCAGTGACGCTCCTTTCATCCGAACAAGCCGGAATCATCAAATAAAAAATGGTGATCTCAAAGGGATTGCTTTTCCCCTTGTGATCTCGACACCGATCCCCGGCAGAGATTCCAACATCATCTGCCGCTGGTGACATGATCTGAACGCTCATCTCCTTTCATCCTGATAATTTTGATTATATAAATTTCGTGAAATTATATAATTAGGGCAGGAGGACCATGAAATGCAGACCTTAAAAATTCTCATTGACTGACATCATGGATCGGCGATTGAAACCTGTTTATACTTTTCTTTATCGAGCCTGTCAAGCTTACAGAAATATTTTTTCTGTAACTAATTAAATTATTTGATGATATTTTGTTTGGTATATTAAAATCGTTATATGCTAAAACGACGAAGGAATTTCAAAGTGGAAGGGGCTGCTTTTGTTGAGCCGCCGCTCAGGAGTGAGGCTCGCAACATATTGATTTTAAAAGATAAATTCATAAGCGCCGGAATCGAGAGAACCTCGCGCTTGGTGAACGAGGGCGGGTATCGGAGGGAGCACACAAATCTTTACAAAGCTATTGACCATGCAACGTTCCCTGCGGCTGAACACAACATTGCCCTCGGCCGGGGTATTCTCTTCGAATTCCCTGCGAGGAGGGAGGAAATGGCCGGACCTCAGAATCATTGATCCGGCTCTGTTTGATGAGCCGCTGTAGGTGGAAATCGGGGGAAGCTGTAGAGGGAGGAGTTTTTTCCCAACTGGGCTTAGACAAAGGCGTGAAGGAACCCTCTGTGCCGTAGGGAAAACGCAGGATTCTTCTCCCTGTCCTGCCTGAAAGATGTGGGAAAACTGTTGGCTGCGCTGAAGGTCCTGCCACAGGACATCTTCCGGAAGTCATCATGCATTCCCGCCGGAAGTGTCTTTTGCCCTCCAGCGGGAAAGAAATCCAATCCGGCTTTCAAGTTTTTCACCTATCCGAAGAAGAAGCAGGTGATCAGGAGAAAAAGCGGAATCAAAATGCCGCTGGACCAGGCCATGTAGCCGAAGAAGGAGGGCATCCGGACCTTGTTCTCCTCGCAGATGGCCTTGACCATGAAGTTCGGACCGTTGCCGATGTAAGAGTTTGCCCCCATCAAAACCGAACCGGCGGAAATGGCCTTGAGCAGGGTTTCGGGGACGCCCACGACGAGCCCGGAAAGAATCCCCTGGGTGTGGGCGACGCTCTGAGCGGTGCTCATGAAGACCAGATAGGTTGGGGCGTTGTCCAGGAAGCTGGAGAGCGACCCCGTTGCCCAGAAGAACTGCCAGGGCTGAACCACGCCCAGCCGGCTGCCGTGCACCTGCAGCATCGTTAGGACTGGGACCATGGTGACAAAGATTCCTGCGAAGAGAATCGCCACTTCCTTGATGGGGTGGTAGGTGAAGGCATTTTCTTCCCGCAGGTCTTTCTCGGTGAAATACACGGAAAGGCAGGCGGCTGCGATCATGACCCCTTCACGGAGCCAGGGAATGGCAGGAAGAAAGAAAGAGCCGATGACGAGCAGGAGAAAGAAAAAATTGATCCTCCCCTTGATCTCCAGTTTTTTTTCGGGCAGCCTCTCCATCGCCCTTCGGGCCCTTTCTTGACTCTCTTTTTTTGCAAAGTAGGAATCCATGACGAAGAAGAGAATCAGGAGGACTCCAATGGCTAAAGCCCAGATAGGCAGCAGTCTCAAGGTCCAGAAAAAGGGAACCCCCCGCAGAAATCCAAGAAAGAGGGGCGGATCGCCCAGGGGCGTCAGAAGCCCGCCGATATTGGAAACGATGAAGATGAAGAAGATATAGATGTGGACCACGTACCTCCGCCATTTGTTGGATCGGATCAGGGGCCGAAGCAGGACCATGCTGGCGCCGGTGGTGCCGATGAGGCTGGCGAAGACGGACCCGATCAGAAGAAAGATCGTGTTCAGCGTCGGTGTTCCCTGGGCGCCGACGCGGATGACAATGCCGCCGGCGATAATGAAGAGGGACCCCAGGAGGATGATGAAGGAGAGATATTCAGAAACCACGTGCAAAAGCAGGGTCCACTCCGTGAAAATGACGAGCAGAGCCGCCGGGATGGCCAACCCGAGAGAGACCAAGCCGAAATACCTGCCCCACCAGTCGCCGTTGATCAGGGGAAGGACGGCGATGCAGAGGAGAAGTCCGACAAAAAAGGCTCCGCTCCAGAGCGGAAAATCCACCTGTGGACTCCCTTCGGAAGCCATGGCCAGAGCAGGGAACAGTAAAAACCACAGACTTATAGATGCAATTCTAGCGCAGGTTCCGGAAAACATTTCTTTTTTCTCCTGGAATTATGGTGGTTTCGGTTAAAGCAAGCCTAAGGTTGGCATAAAAAAGGATCGTCTGACTTTATGCTTTTTCGGGATCAGCTGTGAGTGAGGTCCTTCCTTCCGCTCTTGCCTGCAGCGGCAAAAGCGGAAGGAAGGACTGAGTTGAGAAGCTTCAAGGGGGTTGCATCTTTTTAATGTCTTAATCGTTGTTCTGCATGGCCAGTGGGATCATAAAGAGGCCGACAATGACCAAGGCATAACCGCCGGCCTTGATCACCAAGCGGGCGGTGCCGGGGGGATACTCCGGGGCGAGCAGCCGCACCAGAGCAACCCCCAGAAGGGCAATGCAGGTTCCAACAATCCACCACCACTGGCGCCTGTGCTGGAACATTATTTCAGCAGGGCGCAGTAAATGCCGGCCAGGATCGCCGTCGTGATGACGCCGCTGACGTTGCAGCCAAGGGCGAAGGGCATGATCATGGCGCGGGGATTAAGCTTGGAGACATATTTCTGCGCAACCTTGGACGTGGTCGGTGTGCAGGAGACGCCGGCAATTCCGACCACGGGGTTGTACTTCTTCCCGCTGATGTAATACATGAGTATGCCGCCGATAAGTCCGCCGACGCCCGATACCATGAGGGCGGTGGAGCCGAGGATCAGGATCTTCAGAACTCTGGGGTCGAGAATCGTGCTGGCTTCGCAGAGGACGCCGAGGAGCAGGCCCAGGAAGAAGGTCGACGAATAGAGAATGGTAGTTTCGAGCAGTTCGACATAGGGCTTGATGCCCGCTTCCCGGATGATAATGCCCACGAAAAATGACGAGAAGAGCGGCCCGGCGACGGGAAAGAGCAGGCAGAGGATCGTGCAGGCAATCACGGCAAACATGATCTTCTGCAGGGGCGTAATTTTGGGCATGTTGCTGAGGTCCATGGGAAGGGCCGCCATTTTTTTCGGAATCATGAGCTTAATGAGGTAGGGGTACAACCCGTAACAGAGGCTCAGATAGAGATAGGCCACGATCCCGATGGGAACGAAAAGGTGCGGGGACAGGATGAGGGAGGTGAAGAGCACCATGGGGCCATCGGCGCCGCCGACGATGGCCGTCGCAGCCGCTTCCTGGGGGGTCATGCCAAAGGCGATGGCGAGCGGGAAGACGGCAACGGATCCCAGTTCACCCCAGAGCGCGATGAACATGCTGCTGAAAGGCCGTGCCAGCACGTAGCCGATGTCGCAGAGCACACCGATGCCGATGAAAACGAGGCAGGCGATCAACCCGTTGCTGAAGCTCATCGTGTAGATGGGTTGGAGCCAGTTTACCTGCATGATGTTGACCAAGGCTGCGGGGTCCGTAATCAGGGGATCGAGAAAAATGGTTCCCGTTTTTCCTGGAGCTAAAAACAAAACGGAGGCATTGACCGCCGCCATTCCCAGACCCATGGGGATCATGATGAGCGCTTCCAGGATTCCCTTGTAGCCAAGATACACAAAGGATATCCCCATCAGCATCAGAACAACGCGGGCAATCGAATGGATGGGGTCCTGCGCGACCAGCGTGGCGATACCCTGAAACAATTGCAATACATCAAAATCTAACATGTTATCCTCTCCGTGTTAAAATGATATAATTTCTTTTATTTGTCTTTTCCCGTGATTCGTCTTTTTAAAAATTGAGGTCATTTCTTACCTTTATCAAAGAACATCGACATCGCCTTAATCAAAGCAGCAGTTCCAAATCCGATAATAATTAAAATCAGGTATACAAGGCCGGCAAATTGAATGGATTCGCCTACAGTCATAGTATTTTCCTCCTTCCCTTAAATTTTTCTCACTCAGTACCATGAAACCGTTCTATCAAATTGCGGATTTATATAAGCAATCAGGAAGAAAAATAAACATAAAAAGACTGCAATGTTAATGTATATAAAATCTTTACGGTGTGTCCTCGGGTGCTTTTAATAATTCATTGTAATAATTGAAGATGTAATGAAAAAAGTACAAGGGACACGACTTGTCGGCGGTTTCCGCTTTTTATCATCTCAAAAATAATGCCCCCGCCCCGGGACCAGCGATCAGAATGCCTTTACTCCTTTCGATCCCGGAGGGAGTGACGGGCTGTTCCGTTCGGACGGACAGGGAAAAGGAAAAGCGGCAATGCAGGATTGATCATGGGTAAGGAAGAATGTATTATAAAGGAAAAAAGTGATTCGAGGTGTGCGCATGGGCATGAGGATTTTGGTCGGCATGGACGGATCGAACTTCGGTAAGCGGGCGGTTGCCTATGGGATCGCCCTGGCGAAGAAAAGCGGTGGGACGCTTTGCGGGATCTGTATTGTCGATACCTTCGGAATCGAGAGGCATTCTGCAGGCGCGAACATCGGCGCTTTCTATTTTGCGGAAAAATTGATCGATGAAAAAATCAACGAGGCGAGGGAGACGCTGGAGACGCTGCTGGAGGAATTCGATGAGCTATGCAGACGCAGCGGCATAAAATACGAGAAGATTCTGACCTGCGGCACCCCGGCCAAAGAGCTCATCCGGGAGTCGGAATTGGCGGATCTTTTGATTCTCGGCGTTCGAACTTTTTTTCAATTTGAAACCCGCGAAGGTCCGGAAGACACCTTCGAGAAGGTTGTCAGCCACGGCCGTTGCCCGCTCCTCGCCGTGACGGATGAGGAACTCCCTACGGAACTGGGCGTTCTGATTGCTTACGACGGGAAGCTGAAATCCAACAATGCCATGCGGGCCTTTACGGGAATGAATGACCATTTCAATTTTTCCCGGGAAGTGACTTTATTGAATGTCAGCGATGATCCCTGCGAAGGCGATGCCGTCCTGGAAAAGGCCGATCGCTATCTGCAGGCTCATGGGCTGACGGTCAAAAAGAAAGTGCGGGCGGGCAGGCCCCGGGAAGTCATCCATAAGACCGCCAAGGAAATGGAGGCCGTGGGAAAAACCCTGCTGGTCATCGGCACCAGCGGCAGCAATGAGATCGCCGATTACCTCCTGGGGAATTCCATCAAGAATATTCTACGGGACGGAACGATCCCCCTGTTCATCTTCCATTGATAGCGACCCACGCCCCTTCGGGCGCTTTGAAGTAGAGTAAATTTGTTGAACTTACTCTGACTTTTCTTTTACAGTTAATTGGGCTTTTGTGCCCATTGGGACTTCTAACCTTCT
>CAZKRB010000058.1:0-19950 GCA_964555065.1 uncultured Syntrophus sp. | reverse complement strand
CGAAGACGACAAAAATTCTCAACCGCTTACGCAAAATTCTAACCGGACATTGCTGTATTGAATTAATAATGACGAGCACTTTGTAGAGGAATCGTCAGTCTGCCAAAGTCATTGCGTGACAGAAAGAACTTTCTCCGCTATGTCTTGGAAGATGCGGCCGGCATCCGAATCAGGGGATGAAATCATGAAGGGAACGCCGGAGTCGCCGCTTTTCCCGATAACCAGATCAATGGAAATTTTTTCCAGTAACGGCAGCCTGAATTCTTGACTTAATTTTTCACCGCCGCCCTGGCCAAAAATAGCAACGGGTCTTCCGGATGCGTCGAGGAAATAAGACATGTTCTCCACCAGGCCGATGATTGCCATCCCGAATTTCCTGAACAGGTCAATGTCGTCAGCTTGACATCCACTCCGGCGACGTCCGGAAGGTCACCGAGCACGCGTTCGATCTCCGCGACGATGGGCTCCTTTTTAGGGCGCTTCGTGGTGGTGAGGGCCAGGGTCAGACTGACCTGACCCTTTACCACGCAGATTTCCCGAACCATTCCCAGCTCCAGGAGGCTCCGTTTCAGTTCAGGGTCAAGGACGACTTTGAGCGCCTCGCGAATCTTCCGTTCATCGATCATTGTGACGGCACCTCGCCCAATCTCTTGGTTTTGAAAATTTTACCTTGAAATGCCGTAACTGTTTCAGCCTCTATTTTCGCTGATTTCCAGGGAATCAAGATGACCTGACCCAGAGCGCCCCCGTCCCTTTGCCGGTGGATCCCTGCGGACAACCAGAAGTTTGGCTTTTACCTCGCGATAAAGATCCGGGTGCAGTTCTGACCGTTCATTTCGGAGATCCATTGAAATCCCGAAGGACAGACAGAGAAGGAAACTCGTCCCTGGGGGTCAAAAGAAATCCCGATTGTCCTCCGGCTTCAACGAAATCGATCCGCATCGGCTTCACTTTTTCCAGAAGATCCTGGTCGATCGCAAAGATGAGGCTCTGTTCCGTAAAAACCATATCGCTTCGTTTTGGCTCATCCAGAGTCATCGCCAGAGAAGTCCCTCAACAACTCCTCTGTGAAATGATTCGGACCGTGACGGTCCCTTTTCGATCCCTCAGATATTCCTTAATCGCATCCGCCGCTTTTTGTGTAACTTCGATCATGACTTTACCCTGGTTAATCCGCGGTCAACAGTGCTTCTCGTCGTCTTGATCGACTGGAAGCAATTTCTATAGCGAGCGCCCACTCCTGCGTACTCAGCTCGTCGGTCTCGAACTCCACATGGAGCACCTCGGTCAGTCCAGCCATGATTGCCCCTTTGAGCTCGCCGAGATCAGTTCCTCGCCCAAGAATCTCACGGAGTGAAGTAATACGCGATTTGATCTGAGCGCGAAGAGCATCCTGCGAATCTGTTTTGATGATCACAGACCATGTCTCCTCCTGCGGCTCCAGAACGATGGAGCCGTGCTGCAGCAGGGATGCACCTTGCCAAGTCTGGGCGCTTCCCACGAACTTCCTTCCTTGGTAGACGATATCCGCGATGGCCGCATGTACAAAACAGATGTCTGACGGAGGTGATGCCGTCTCCTCTCTCCCGATCTCCGCTTCAAAACCCAACCGGCGAAACCCCGCCAGCAGCCCTTTGCAGAGCAGGCGATATGCGGCATCGAGGGACGAGGGGATGCCCTGCCCCGAATCGGCAACCACACTGTAGGTGAGATCGTTTTGGTGCAATACCGCCCGCCCCCCTGTTGTCCTGCGCACGACCTCGAGGCCGAGTTTCCGGCACGCGTAGAGGTCGATCGCATGACGCTTCTGGAAATAGCCCAGCGAAACGGCGGCAGGGCTCCATCGATAGAAGCGCAGTGTCGGTCGCGATTCTCCCGGCACATGCAACCGAAGCAGGGCCTCGTCGATGGCCATGTTGAACGAGGCGGACAGGTCGCCCGTATCCAGAAGCCGCCACGGGGTCATGTAAGCTCCTTAAAGAAGGACGATGCGTTGTATGAACTCCGGACCAACGGGCCGGAAGCTACACTCTTTAAACCAAGGCGCAGCCCTGCGTCGCGCCAGTAGTCAAACTCATACCGCGTTACATAGCGGTGGATGGGCACGTGGGTGAGCGAAGGCGACAGATACTGCCCGAGAGTAACCATGTCGCATCCGGCGGAAACGAGGTCCCGCAACATGGATTCGATTTCTTCAGCAGTTTCGCCCAGGCCGAGCATGAACCCTGATTTAACGACAACCCGTGGCAGCCAAGACCTTGCCTTCGCCAGCAAGGTAAGGGAACGTGAATAGACGGCGCCTCGCCGCACCTTACGGTATAGTCTGGGAGCAGTCTCGACATTGTGGGCGAGGACGTCGGGGCGGGCCTCCAGGACGGTGGCAAGAGATTCCGCAGCACCCAGAAAGTCCGGCACCAGGATTTCAACAGTAACGCCTGGACAACGCTTGTGCAGCTCCTGGACAACTTGGGCGTAATGCCCCGCGCCGCCATCGGGCAGGTCATCCCGCGTGACGGAGGTGATCACCACATGGGACAATCCCATTTCGGATACGGCGGAGGCGAGACGTTCCGGTTCTTCAGTATCGGCAGGTCCTTCCGGGCGACCATGTTTGACCGCACAGAAGGAGCAATCTCGGGTGCAGACTTCTCCTAAGATCAGAAACGTTGCTGTGTGATGGGAAAAGCATTCTCCCCGGTTGGGACACTGGGCGTTGTCACAAACGGTGGGCAATCCCAGACGTGCCAGAAGGCTGCTGGTCTCCTCAACCTTTTGCCGACCCTGTCCTCTTTTCGCCTGGCGGACTTCCTCACGGAGCCATGCAGGAATCCTTTCGCTCATAAAGATCCCCCGTTCGGCGGCATATGAATGGCTTGGCCGTGAAGTGCCTGTGCTGTTTCCAGAACCGCCTCGGAAAGGGTAGGATGGGTGTGAATCGTGTCCATGATGGAGCGGGCCGGCAATCCCTCCTTAATTGCCAGGGCGAGCTCGGCAATGAGATCGGCACCGTGCGGCCCGAGAATGTGGGCTCCCAGAATCCGGCCCGACTCCGCCTGCGTGATGATCTTGACCTGCCCTTCGATCTCACCAATCGCCTGCGCCATGCCCAGGGACTTGAAGGGGAAACGGGCCACTTTGAAGGGGAACTTCTTTGTCTGCGCTTCTTCTTCGGAAAATCCTACGGCTGCGTATTCGGGAATACTGAAAACGCAGCGGGGCACAGCTCGATAGTTCATCCAGCTCTCCTCCATGCCTAGGGCGTGCTCCGCGGCACAGATTCCCTCGGCAAAGGCGACATGAGCCAGCAGCCACCCACCGACCACATCGCCGGCAGCGTAATGACTCGGAAGGTTGGTCTCCATGTGCCGGTTTGCAAGGATACGGCCCTGATCCATGGCGATGCCCAGCGCTTCGAGGCCGATTCCTTCCGTATTGGGGCGGCGTCCAACTGCCTGCAGGATGGTGTCCGGCGTCACTTCCATTCCGTTGGAAAGGAGTACCCGGAAGCATTCGCCATTTTCCGCCACGGATTCCACTGTTGCACCCGGGTAAACTTTAACCTTGCGCCGTTGCAGGAGGGTGAGGAGCATACCGGCCATTTCCCGGTCGTCCGTGGGGAGGATGGAGTCCATTGCCTCGACCAGGGTCACTTCCGCCCCCAGCTCTCGGAAAATCGCCGCCATTTCCACCCCGACGGCGCCGCCGCCGACCACGAGCAAATGTACGGGCAGATAGGAAATATCGAGCATTTCGTCGGCAAGGAAGATGCGCGGGTGCTTTGGAAAAACCGGCAGTCCGACAGGGCGGGAGCCTGTGGCAATCAACACTTTTTCCGCCTCGACGAGAATCGCTTCTCCGGCCTTCTGCACCTCGATTTTTCCCGGTCCCAGCAGCGCGCCCCGTCCTTCGATCAAGGCGATCTTTCGGGCATGAAACAATCGCTCGATACTTCCCCGCAGAGCTTTCACCACCCGCTGCTTGCGGGCGAGAATGGCGTTTATATCGGGAACAATCTCGGCGGGTTGAAAACCAAACTCCCGTGCCCGCCGTAGCGAACGGCCAACTTCGGCCGAGGCCCGCACCGCCTTAGTTGGAATGCAGCCCCAGTTGAGGCATACGCCACCCACAAACTTTTCCTCAACAACCGCTACCTTCGCTCCGAGTTGAGACGCGCGGATAGCCCCCTGATAACCGGCCGGCCCACCTCCGAGAAAGGCAATGTCGAATTGATCGCCCATCAGGTGATTCTCACTCCTTCGGCAATTCCTGTATCTTAAGGATTTGAACTGCTATTCGAGTATTTCCAGCATCTCGTAAACAGCACTCGTTAAACCAACAGATGAAGCCCTGGAAAAAATGGCATGGCCGATATTGACTTCCGTCAGCCCTTTGAGATTCAAAAGAGGCTCAATATTTCCGTAATGGAGACCATGGCCGACACTGACCTTTATCCCCGCCTTTGCAGCATGATCCGCCGCTTTGTATAAGCGCTCAAGTTCCCTTTCAAATCCGGTCTTGACGTTGATATTGCTGTATGCCCCGGTATGGAACTCCACAAAATCGGCCCCACAGCCCTTCGCAATGTCAATGGCCTCTATATCAGGTTCAATCAGGAGGGATACCGATATGTTTCGGTCATGAAAAAACTTGACGGTATCCTTGATTTTCAGAGCATTCTCCTTAACGCCAAGCCCGCCTTCACCCATCATTTCCTCTCGCTTTTCGGAGACAAGGGTAATCTGATCCGGTTTTATTTCCGCGGCGATATGTATCATTTCGTCTGAAAGGCCGATTTCGAGATTGAATTTCCCTTGGACGATTTCTTTGATCGCGAAGATATCCCTGTCTTGATTATGACGCCGATCTTCCCGCAAATGCACCGTAATGCCGTTGCAACCGGCCTTTTCACATTCTTTTGCGATGTTGACGGGGTTTAATTCCTTCTCTCCTTGTGCTTGCCTTGGTAGTGCTTCAATATTGTTTATTTTTACATTTAATAATGTTCGCTGCCCGGCAATTCCTCCGTGTGGCATGAAATCTCTCCTTTAGCGAAATCAACATTTACTTCGTTTCGACGATAATAGTGGGCTGAACAACAACCTCGCTTTTGAAAGACTGGTTGATGGTCGAGTACTTGAGTGCCAGATCCAAGGCGCGCTGGACGACCTCCCGCGGCTTGTTCCTCACAACAAGTTTGGGATAGAGTGTTACCTTCTTGAACCAGGAGGTCTTATCGATGAACTCTTCGACTTCCCCTTCCGCCTCGCATTCAAAGGACACCAGGTCGATCTTGAACCGTTCGACTGCCCAGATGACCATCATGTGATAGCAGGTGTTCGCTGAGGCCATAAAGGCGTCTTCCGGCGTCAGTACGTTGGGGAGGCCGTGGAGATCGGGCGGGGCAGAAAACTTCATGTCGATTCCGTTCTGGCACCACGTGTACCCCACATGCTCGCCTCGCCATTCCACCTTATTCTTGTATACAGGCATATGCGTTTACTCCTTTGCATTCAGGACTTCGTCCACCGTCCGCGCGAGTTCCTCGGCTACCACCTGAGCCGCGGCCTTTTCTTCCGACCTTAGGTTGCGAAGGCTTGTCGGTGCTTCAATGCCGTGCTTTTTCAGGATTTCGGGGATCAAGAGCGCTCTGGCGGGCTTGCCCGAGAGCTTTTCGGTACTCTTCCGTGCGCACTGTTTCTCGCAACCGTCCACGGTGATGGTAGGATAATCAGTGGCGAATTTACGCTCCTCACTGCCCCCTGCGATAAAAAGGGGCAGACAGATGGTGACTGCCTTGCCGGGCCTAAGTTCATCCAACACCTTGCGGCAGGCGATGCGGGAAAGCGTGCCTCCGGGAATGGCTTCCCCGCTGCACGAGACAATGCCGACTTTCAATATTTTCAAAAGGTTGAGACCGTTCATGCTTTACCTCCCACAGCCAGTTCATCGACAATGTGCGCGATTTCGTCCGCTGCCATGGCGGCAAGCTTTCTGCCGTTTTCATCGAGATCCACAATACCATCCGGCTTGAGCTCCTTGTGGGCCGTGTAGAATTTGATGGCCTGGAAGGTCCGATCTGCCTTTACCCCATGCGCTTCCAGATTCTTTAGAGAGCAGCTTTTGGGGCATCCGTCCAGAGTGATGACGGGGTTGTCGGTAACCAGTTTTACTGCATCCGGATCTTCAATCATCAGAAGCGGCAGGCAGGCGGTCACGACCACACCCGGTCTCACCCGTTCCATCAGCTCGTAAAGTGTTTCCCTTGCTATCGCACCGTAGACCTTGCCGATGCCGCTGCAGGCAAGCACGACGACCTTGTTCGTTTTTTCCTTCATTTTTTTGTCATCTCCTCAGCGATCTTCACTTTCATGATCTCCATATAGCCCTCATCCTGAAGGAGCTCCCTCTTATCGCTTTCGAAATCCTTCAGTTCGATCTTATAAATCCAGCCCTCATCGTAGGGGGATTCGTTAATGAGATAGGAGCTCGTTTCCAGTTCCGGGTTGACTTCAATCACCTTGCCCGATACCGGCGAAAGGATTCCGAAGGTGGCCTTGATGGTTTCGATCTTGCCGAGTTCCTGGCCCTGCTGCACTTCCGTTCCGGCATCGACCGTTTCCAAAAAAGCCACGTCTCCCCTGATCTTCTGGAGAAAATCGCTCACACCAATGAGCGCCGTATTGCCCTCCACGCTCGCCCAGAAATCATCCTTGCTGTAGAAATAACCAACCTTCACCTTGAAGACGAACTTGTCGTGGGTTGTTTCCAGAAATCCGCTCATCATTTCCCTCCTTTATCGCTTGGTCTTTTATATGAAAATAAATCCAAATTATTGATTACATTCATTATTCGCTGTAACAATTTTTAGGTATGAGGGTTCGTCGTTATCTTGCCGCCGGAATAAGCAGGACAGGCAAGGAGGCTTGCCTGACGACACTGTTGCTGACGCTTCCCAGGAAGCTTTCCTTGACGTACCCTCGCCCCTGGCTTCCCATGAGAATGAAGGAGTAATCTTCTTCCTTCGAGGCCTTCAGTATTTCGACCGCCGGCAAACCATGCTTAAGCAGGATGTCCGCTTCATGGGCGCCTTTTTCCATCAGGGAACTTTTCAGCGCTTCCAATCTTCGGGTGTCAATGGCGTTGAACTCTTTTATCAACTTCGGGAGATGTTTCTCTACGTTGGCCATTCGGTTTGTGTCCTGAACATGAAGAAGTGAAACGCGCTTTGCCCCATGCTCCACCATCTTTTCCAGATGAGAAAAAGCCCTCTGGGCCGTATCGGAGAAATCGGTGACATAAAGGATTTTCTTGGAAAAACTCAGGCCATCAGTTGCACATTTCGGTAATTCTTTCCCTTCTGCCAGTTGAAGACGAATGACGAGCAGCGGGAATGTGGCCGCGTGCATGATTTTATGGGCCTCACCGCCAAGAAGAGCATCAAAGGCCATTCCCCTGCCATGGGTGCCGATGACGACCAGGGACGCCTTTTCCTCTTCAACGAGTTTTTGAAGCTCCCAGACAACCCCGTTCGTTCCTATGGCAACTTTAACGGAAAAACCTAAATGTTTTAGAAGATTCTCCTCCTCGGTGAGCAAAGGCATAGCGAAGCTTTTCATATAGTCCTGTAAAGCATAAAGATATTTGATGCCGAGGGAATGGAAAAGAACAACCTCCTTCGTTCCAAATATTTTGAGATCCTGAACGCAGGTTATGACTTGTTTGGTAGCTTCGGAAAGGTCCGATGCAATGACAATCTTTTCATACATGGGACATCATCCTTCTTTGCTTCGTGCTCTCAAGTAAGAATTACCGGCCCGCGCCGGAGCATCATGTCGTATTGCTGCCCCGGCACAGGACTGATTCACTTGCCGATCCACTTCAAAATCTCTTCCTTCTTGGGAATTTTTCCCACGGACTTCACCTGCTCGTCGATGATCACGGCCGGTGTGCCAAGGACGCCGTATGAGGCGATCTTCATTACGTCGGTCACTTTTTCGATTTCCGCATCCACGCCGGCCTCGGCGACAACTTCCCGGACAAGATCTTCCGTTTGATGACAACGGGCGCATCCCGGTCCCAATACTTTGATTTTCATGATCCTTATCCTCCAAAATGATTTTGTTTATGGTGCCTCGTGAACGGTCAGCTCGTTATCAGGACACCAACCATCCATAACTCCATCCTGCCAGGGTGGAGAGGACAATGATGATGGAACAGAACACCACCGTCTTTTTGATCCCCATGACGCCGGCGATGACGATCATGTTGGGCAGGGAAAGAGCCGGACCCGCCAACAGCAGAGACAGTGCCGGACCCTGTCCCATGCCTGAACCGATCAGCCCCTGGAGGATGGGCACCTCCGTCAGCGTGGCAAAGTACATGAACGCGCCGACAACGGCGGCAAAGAGATTGGCCCAGAGGGAATTGCCCCCCACCAGGCTCTGGACATAATGTTCCGGGATCAGCGCCGGATAACCCGGCCGGCCCAGCAGAAAACCCGCAACGAGAACGCCAGCGAGCAGCAGAGGAAAGATCTGTTTCATGAATCCCCAGGTGGCCTCCACCCAGCCGGTCAGCTCCTCTCTGGAAAACCAGGACTTCAGCATGATGCCCAGCACCACGAGCAGGACCGCGGTGATGAACCATTTGGCGGTAAAGAGAAAGGCCCAGAGCCCGGTGCTGCCGGGCGCCGGGCGGGCGAAGGCGGCAAAGACCAGGATCAGCACCATGGTGAGGAGGTACAGGGCGTCCTGCGTCAGGGTTCGGGATTTGTCTTCGGCATCGGGGACATAGATGGCCCCCGCGGCCCGGTTGGCGTCGTCACGGCGGAAAATCAGGGACATCAGCAGACCGGTGACGATGGCAAAGACGATGGCCCCGATCGCCCGGGCCAGCCCCAGTTGCCACCCGAGGATCCTGGCCGTCAGAACAATGGCCAAAACGTTGATGGCCGGTCCGGAATAGAGAAAGGCTGTGGCGGGACCGATGCCTGCGCCCCGGGTATAAATCCCCGCAAAAAGGGGCAAAACGGTGCAGGAGCAGACCGCCAGCACAGTGCCGGAAATGGAGGCCACGGAGTAGGAAAGAATCTTGCTCGCTGTGGAGCCGAAGTATTTCAGCACGGAGGCCTGGGAGACAAAGACGGCGATGGCGCCCGCAATGAAAAACGCCGGGATCAGGCAGGTCAGGACATGCTGCTGTGCATATTCCTGGAGCATCAGAAAGGCTTCAAGACCGGATCGGCGAATGACGGGATCGGTCCAGGGAATGAAATAGGCCCCCAGAAATGCCAGCACAAGGATCAGCAGTTTGTAGCGTTCTTTCAAAATTTTTACCCTCTTCTGGCGGTGTTAATTTTCACAGGAAACATGGCACACTCCCGTGGGCGTTGCCTTGGTAAAAGGGAAGTATTTTTTCCTAAACCAGAGGGCCACGTTCACTAAGGAAATCAGAACCGGAACCTCCAGCAACGGACCGATGACGCAGGCGAAGGCTACGCCGGAATTGATCCCGAAGACGGAGATGGCCACGGCGATGGCCAGTTCGAAGTTGTTCGATGCGGCGGTAAAGCTGAGGGTTGTAGACTCCTCATAGGTGGCGCCGACTTTTTTGGACATGTAGAAAGATACGAGGAACATGACCACGAAGTAAATGAACAGGGGAACGGCGACCCGGACGACGTCCATGGGGAGTTCAACGATGTATTCCCCCTTCAGGGAAAACATGACAAGAATGGTAAAGAGAAGAGCGATCAGCGTGATGGGACTGATCTTCGGGATAAATTTTTCCTCATACCACACCTGCCCCTTCATTTTCAGGCCGACAAACCGGGAAATCATACCTGCAATAAAGGGGATTCCCAGATAAATGAACACGCTTTCGGCGATCTGGCCAATGGAGATATCGACGACTGACCCCTTCAAGCCGATCCAGGTAGGAAGAATGGTGATAAAGATATAGGCGTACACCGAGAAAAAGAGGACCTGGAAAATCGAGTTGAAGGCCACGAGTCCTGCGCAGTATTCCCGGTCGCCGTCGGCCAGATCGTTCCAGACGATGACCATGGCGATGCAGCGGGCCAGTCCGATGAGGATGAGTCCCACCATGTATTCATGATAGCCGGAAAGAAAGGTGACTGCCAGCAGAAACATCAGAATCGGTCCGACAATCCAGTTCTGGACCAGTGAAAGGGCCAGGACCTTGTAATTGGAGAAAACCTGCCCCAGTTTTTCATACTTGACCTTGGCCAGGGGCGGGTACATCATTAGAATCAGCCCGATGGCAATGGGGATATTGGTCGTTCCGACCTGAAATAAATTGATCACGTCCCGAATACCCGGATAAAGATAGCCCCCGAGCACGCCGATAAACATGGCCAGAAATATCCACAGGGTTAAAAACCGGTCCAGAAAAGAAAGTCGTTTCTCTGCAACTTGTGCCATAGCTCCTCCTGTTTTTCAGATGATTCTCACACCCACGTTCCCCCGAAGGGATGTCCATGAATTATGTCAGGCCATATAGCCGTATGGCAATATATCACCTAACCCTTCCGACACAGAATTTCTTCCCTCCGAATGCAGGGGATTTTTTCGATCAGCTGGTGGACATCCTCGTCATTCTCCAGCCAATGCAGCAGGTTGCCCAGCATGGCTGCGGCATAGGGGCTGCCTTTGCCATCCGCAGGATGATAATTCACCCACTGACCGTCCCGCTTGGAATGGACCAGTCCCGCTTCTTCGAGAATCTTTAGATGTTTGGAAGCCGTAGGTTGTGCGATTCCCAACGCTACCTGAATTTCGCAGACACACATTACTTTGTGCTGCAACATCTTCAGCATTTTTACCCGGTTGGGATCGGACAGGGCCTTGGTCACTTTCAGGAAATCTTTCATGGCCAAAAAACTCCGTATTCTTTTATGGCAATTTAAAAGTTTAATTCCTTCCGTGTCAAGTAAAAAAGAAAAAGTGAGTAGCATTCAAAAATAAAGTTGACTAAGTCAACTTTATATGAAATACAAACTCAAAAAACAAGAGAACACAGCTTCATGTCGATAACATCACTATTATGGAGAGGGATGGGTGATGGACGCACAAGCAAGACAACTTTTCGGATTAATTGAAAATATAACCTACTCCTTCGGGATGCAAAGCATGGAGGGGCGATGCTGCAACGAAAATATCTCCCACGGCGAGTTTCGGGCCTTGCAGGCAGCAATGCATCAGACTGTCTGCATCATGCAGGATATCGCGAGAAACGCAGCGGTTACGAAGAGCGGTGCCACCCGCATTGCCCAACGCCTTGAAGAAAAAGGTCTGGCAGTTCGTCAACAGGATCATAAAGATGGCCGAGTCTGTTGTGTGGTCCCGACGGAAGAAGGACGTATGCTCCTGAATCGGGTTGAAGATAAATTAATGAGTAATATTGGTGAGATGCTGGCTGCCATGGACCCGGCTATGCGGGAAGTCTTACTCATCAGCCTGCGCGCATTTGTTCAAGCGACAACACAGCAGGGTGCTTATGAAAGTCCGCAGCGGGAAGCATGTTGTACAGCTGAAGGAAGTGATGTTCTGCGACATGGTTGACGTTGTCAACCATAAGATTGACAAAAATTCAATCGCTTGGAGGAGAAAATGAATCTGTTCACGTTGAATAATTTTGCCGTTGCAGGAAAATTTTTTCTGGTGATTGCCGGCGAACTGGTCCTTATCTTTGTCGCCGTTTCCTTTATCATTGGCCTGCTGACAGAATATCTTCCGCCTTCCCGGGTCAGAGATTTTCTTTCCAATCGGCTCCCCTGGGTGCAATACCTTCTTGGCTCAGGATTGGGCGCCATTACGCCCTTCTGTTCCTGTTCCACCGTACCCATTACGGCCGGCTTACTTAAGGGAGGCGTCCCCTTCGGCCCTATCATGGCGTTCCTTTTTTCTTCACCGGTTCTGAACCCAATCATTATCGCCCTCTTGCTTTCGCTCCTGGGTTATCAGGCAACCGCCATCTATGTTGTCGTCACCTTTTTCGGCTCCATGGCTGCCGCCGCTTTATTATCCAGACTGGGAATGGAAGGAGAGGTCAAGCCTCTGGCCAACTTTCAGACATCCTGTTGCACGGAGGACATAAAATTCGATGCTGCTTCCCCGAAAACATTGCAGATGGCTGCCGATTGTTGTTCCTCAAGCAGCGTTCCGCCTGCCACTTTCATTACCTTGCCGGCTTTTCCCGCTTCGGGCGGTTGTTGTGCCGGAGAAGTCACCCCGTCCGCAGAAAAAGCAGCGCCGGCAACCTCTTGCTGTTCCGCCAGTTTCGAGGCCGAGACAACCCAGGCGCCATTCAAGGAAAAAATCAAGCGGGCCTCTGTGTCCGCTGTGGACACCTTCAAGGGTGTGTTCTGGTACCTCCTTCTTGGAGCGGGCATCGGCGCTTTCATTTACGGATTCTTCCCTCAGGATTTCGTGGTCCGGGTGGCTGGTCCGGGTAACCCATGGTCCATTCCCGTTGCGGCGCTTATCGGCGTGCCCATGTATATCCGGGCCGAAACGGTGATTCCCATCAGCGCCGCCCTTGTCGGCAAAGGCATGGGAGTCGGGACGGTTCTGGCGCTCATCATCGGCGGAGCCGGGGCAAGCATCCCCGAAATGATCATTCTAGGTTCCATGTTCAAAAAGAAACTGATCTTCGCATTTGCACTGAATGTTTTTTTTGTTGCCATCGTGGCCGGCTATCTCGTGGATATTTTGATCTATTAGGCGGCGGATATTTTGGCGACGAATACGACCAGGAGGTTCTTCAAAGATGAGCATAAAGGTATATCTTACCGGCAATCTTCGTAATCTTACGAGGGGGAAACAAGATTTATTTGAGGTAAAGGGTGATACCGTGGGCGAGTGTCTAAATCACCTTATAAGCCTTGCTCCAACGGTTAAACGGTCACTCTTCGAATCAGGAAATGATTTATATAACAATGTAAAGGTGTTGGTTAACAAAATCGCCGTCGATGAAGAGATCCTGGCTCAAAAAATCAACGATGGGGATGTGATTTATATTGCGTTGCTGAGTTTGAAACGGTGCGCTGAAGCAGGCAGCTAGCTCAGTCATCGCAACAGGATCGGGCATTCCGATGGCATGTCCAAGCGCTATCTACCGAACGATCCTCTTGGATCTGGAATCAGAAAAAAGAGCAAAATGGAGGGGAAGGGAATTATGTCTGAGAATTCGATGACGGAAGAAAGAGCAACGAAAGGATTTCTTGATGGTTTTGACTGCTCACAGCAAGTGCTCGCCTATGCAGCGGAGAGACACAGGCTTGGCATCGATAAGGAAGAAGCATTCAAAATAGCCGCGTCTTTCGGCGGCGGCATGTGGACCGGCGATACCTGCGGCTGTGTGTCCGGTGCGCTGATGGCCGTGGGATTGAAATATGGTCACTCTATGCCCGGCGATCAAAAGACAAAGGGGCAGCTCATTGCGAAGACAAAAGAATTTGAAAAGAAGTTCATAGAAAAGAATGGCAACCTGATCTGCAAGAATATCCTGGGATTAAACCCCACCGTGCCGGAAGACATGAAGAAAATCGCGGAGAAGAATCTTTTCTTCACGGTATGCACGGGCCTGGTCTGCAGCGCCTGTGGGATATTGGACGAAGTGCTGTAACCTGGAGCGGCATCATGACGACATCATCTCCGAACGGTCACCGGCGCGAGGCAGAGTTCATGGAATATGGAAAATCTTTAGAGAAATATAGAGAAGACTTTCCGGCGCTCCAACGAAGGCGGAATGGCAAACCGCCCGTTTACCTGGATAATGCCTGTACGACTCTGGTGCCGCAACGGGTCATTGATTCGATTGCCGAGTACTATGAAGAATATCCATCATGCACAGGCCGAAGGAGTCGTCACTGGTTCGCCGGAGAGGTGGCGGCTCACCTTGAAGGCGATCCGGATAAGGGCATTGAGGGTTCGCGCCGGATCGTCGCCGAATTCATTCATGCCGCATCCGAAAAGGAAATCATTTTCACCCTTAATGCCACCCATGCCCTCAACACCGTGGCCTTTGGCTTTATGTTCCGGCCGGGAGATGTTGTCCTGCTGACCGATAAGGAGCACAATTCGAATCTGATTCCCTGGCTGAAGCTGCAAAATTCGGGGCTTATCACGGTCGACTACACAGAACCCAATGCTCAGGATGAATTCGACCTCGATGCTTTTGAGCGGAAGATGAAACGTGGCCGAGTGAGACTGGTCAGCATGGCCTATACGTCCAACGTAACCGGTTACACGATTCCGGCGGGAGAAATCATCAAAGTTGCCCATCGGTATGGCGCCCTGGTGCTCCTTGATGGTGCCCAGGCCGTGCCTCATCACCCAATTGACGTTCAGGGTCTGGACGTCGATTTCCTGGCTTTTTCACTGCATAAGATGTGTGGTCCCAGGGGGGTGGGTGTACTTTACGGCAAAGGGGAATTTCTTGGCAATCTCGGGCAGGGCGGGAATGAGACGGGTCAAGTTATCGAACCACTTATTCTGGGCGGAGGAACGGTTGCCGATGCGACTTATTCCACCTACAGATTTTTAGATCCACCGGAACGATTCGAAGCCGGCATTCAGAATTACGCCGCCCAGATTGCCTCGGGAGCGGCGGTCAAATACCTGAATGTGATTGGAATGGACAGGGTCAGCGCCCATGAAACAGCATTGAACCGCTTCCTGACCGATGAGCTGATGAACCGTTACGGAGATACGGGCTGGTTCCGAATCCTCGGCCCCCAGGATGCCGCACAAAGGGGAGGAATCCTGACCTTCGAGATCCAACGGCCCAACGCAGTGAGAATCGCCGAAGACCTGGACGCGAAAAGCAACATCATGATCCGGGACGGCGCATTATGCGTGCATTCTTACTTCAACAAACTCTTCGGGCAGGGATGGACCCGCCCCCGGGCGCACAGCGAACATCGCATGGTGTATCGGGTCTCGTTCTACTTCTACAATACAATCGAAGAATGCTGGATCTTCCTGGAGATGCTGGATGAAATGTTCAAGGAACGCGGTTACATCTGACTTTATTAAATAAACCGGAAGAAGGTGAAGGAGTAGATGAGATGGACGAAGCTGTGATGGCGTATTATCGTAAATTGACTGGAATGGGTTTCGAAAATGTGGGTTCGTTGGAAGATGCCTCAATCTTCCTGGAGAATTTCGCTGACTTCAGTCTCTCCTGTCATGGAAACGCGGACGATTTCATGCGCATTTATATCCATGTAGTCGACAACGTCGTTTCTGAGATCAAGTATCAATGCATCTGCGACCCCACAACGAATGTTGCCGTAGAGATTTTGTGCACATTGATAAAGAGGAAAACCCTCGAAGAAGCCGCAACACTCAAAGAAAATGCCTTTTCTCAATTCCTGGGAAGTGAAGATACCACTTTACAGGAAAGGGCCAAGGACTTACTGGAACTCTTGAACAGTGGAATTTTACGATATAAAGCAGACAGGACAGAATAATGGAGCCAACGGAAGATGCTGTTCTAGCATATTATCGGGGATTATTGCGAACAGGTTTCGAGAATGCCGGTTCAATCGACAATGCCGACCTATACCTGGAGACTTATGGGAAAGAGAGTCCCGTCTGCGGTAACACGGATGATTTCATGGATCTCTATGTTCAGGTGGTTGAAAATATCATTCGGGACATCCGGTATCAATGTATCTGTTGTCCGACAACAAACGTTGCTGTAGAGATTTTATGTGCCTTGGTAAAGGGGAAGACCCTCGAAGAGGCCGTCGGAATAACAGCAGATGCCTTCCCTCAATTTCTGGATTACGAGGACAACCTGTTGCGGAAAAAAGCCCAGGCTTTGCTGGAATTTCTTGACAACGGAATCGCTGACTATCAAGCGCGAGCAGGAGCAGCCGGCTAAAGATCGGGATGTTTCCATTTTTATTGGTAGGCCTTCTCTCAAAGGAGGAAGCACTTCCATGAAAACACTGACCATTCGCTGGAAAAGGCTGGTGAATGAAGCGGAGCGGACTTGCCCGCGCTGCGCAATGACCGGGGAAACGGTGTGCAGCGCGGCGGATAAACTCAAAAAGGCTCTGGCTGAACTGGGAATCGAAGTCCTTTTAAAAATGGAATCTCTCGACTTTCCCATGTTTTCAAGTGACCCTCTCCAATCCAATCGAATCTGGATTGGAGAGAAGCCTTTGGAAAAATGGATTGGAGCAGCTGTGGGTCAAAGTCCCTGTTGCGACGTCTGCGGAGCGTCTGAATGTAGAACCCTTTCTATTGGTGATACCACGTTTGAGGAAATACCGGAAAGACTCATCATTCAGGCCGGTCTGCTGGCTGCTGCGGAACTTTTATCGGATTGACAGCGTGAGAAAAACCAGTATAAATGAAGCTAAATCAATTTTTCAGGAGGATGACCATGTCACCACAAATCAGTTTAGGTCCCTGTTTTTGATGACCGGGAGAACCGCAGGAATACCGTGCCGTATTCTTTCCCGATGGCTCCAAGGTCAATGTAACAGGTTTGAACAACATTTTTCAGCACGCCTACAAGGAAGGTAAGGTTCCTGATTCGAAGACCGCTAAATATCTCGTAGAACAGCTGGGAGAAGTGAATTACATTCCTGCAAACAGTATCAGAGAGTATGAACATGCCGTTCTGAAAATGTATCAGGACTATTACGAATTGATGGAGAAGCGCAAAGTCCAGAATCCCGGCCAGGAAAAACCTGATAAAAGCTGACATGACTGCACACGCTGATTAAAGAGTTCATCACAATATTCTCGCTGATCAAAGAGGAGGGCAACATGTTGTCAGAGCATCAGCAGAAGATGTTTAACGGCTTTTATGGAGCGGCCCGCAACAACAAAGTGCTCGAACCGAAAACAACCCTCATGATCCACCTTGCAACGGCCATGGCAGTGGGTTGTTATCCCTGAATGCAGCACTACCTTGGCGTTGCTAGGGAAATGGGGGTTTCCGAGGAGGAAATCGGCGCCATTGAGGCTTGCGTCATGGCAGTTTCCGGGGGAAGGGTCATGATGCAGCTCGAGGAGGCGAGATCAAAGACAGAGAAATGAGCCGACCAAGGTTTATCTCTGAATTCCAGTAGATACTTCTGGAACATACCAATGATATAAGGAATACAATGAGCATCAAGCTATATCTTCCCGATCGTCTTTCCCGCCTTGTCAAGAATAAGTTTCTCTTTGAGTTGAACGGCGAGACGGTGGGTGAGTGTCTCAAACAGCTCATCAGCCTTGCTCCCACATTGAAGAGGTCCTTCTTTAATGAGTCAGGGAAAGAGTTGGACGACCGGATCCTGGTGTTTGTCAACAAAGAGGATGTTGGCTCGGAAGGTCTGGAGAAAAAAGTCAAAGATGGGGATGTGATTCATATCGTCATGATGAGTCAGCACTGATGAGCCGGAGGCGCCGGTGGCTAGTTCAGCCACATGGAACTGTGGTGATTTGAAAAATGTCTGAGTTGGGAGAGAAAGCTTCAGAAGGTTTTGCAGAATCTTGACTGTCGACTGCTGAGTGAAGGTAGCGACCAAGAGGGAACGAAATGGATGAACCAGTCATTTCGGCTCATGGTATCGATAATCTGGCTGGAAAAGCGCAACATCAACCTGGAAATGGTTAGAGAAGGTTATGCGGAAGCCTATCGGAAATATCTGAAAGAACCTTATTCTTCGGAATTTATCAATGCCGAGCAGGATGCAAGATCGAAACGAAAAGGCATCTGGGGGTTGGGCGATTATGAAAGGCCGAGTGAGTTCAGGGAAAGGTTGAGGGTAAGAGGAAATTGAAATAACGCAGCGGGTTGCACCCAAACCAGGCAATTCATTCCCTGCCCACGAGACTGAAGAGCGTTTTAAATAGGGCGGAACTTTGGAATTGGCAGAAACATCAGGAACATTCAGAACTTTATGATAGGTGATCAAATACTGCCTGATTTATAGGCAATCTGATAAACCTCATTTATTTTTTACGGCTTCGAGATGGTTCCCCACAGAAATAACGGGAGTTGTCAACAGCACTTGTTGATATATAGAAGATAACCAAAGGTAATCTTTTGATAATCTCCGCGTAAGCCCTCTTTGGTCAACCATCAGATCCGTTGCAAAAAGATTGGGGCGCAAAATCCCGGAGCACACAGGACAACGATTCCGATTTGAGCTGGACATTGATTCCGGAAAGGAGTGGACAGCGAATCCTGTTGCGCATTTGGGATCTCCAGTCTCAAAATACCCTTGTTCCCGGTCTTTGCCATCCCCGCTTACCTGCCGGCCTGAGCCATTTCCTGAATATCGAAGGATTAAGAAATAACAGACAAATCCGCTAATAGAACAAATCGCCCGAACATAATGAAATGGCATATTGTTGGTCATTCTATCAAGACATTGAATTTGACATATGCCCGGGGAACATATACTTTGCCGTTGTGACTGAGTAAAAATAATCTGTTGAACTCATGAAATCGCGGATCAGAAGAACCAGCAACGTTCCGGATGCAAAAGGGGATGAACAAGCGACGCCGAGCCGGATGATGGTGTAAATGTGCAGTAAAGGCTTTCCTGGGCAACGTTTGGGGAAAGTAACCAGAGGGGAAATGCCCTTCAAATTTTGCGGACGTCAATTTTCGGAGATGCTGTCCGGAATCCTATGGGACTTTAGTGTCGTTTGTTTAAATTCGCCAGATTTTGATGGTGGTGATGATTTTTTACATAAATAGGGAGGCAACCATGATGATGAGAAGCACCAGGCGAATGGGTCGATATCTTTTGGGATTCATGATTCTTTTTTTTGTTTTTTCTGTATCAGTGGCCTCGGCAGGAGCAGGAAAAACGGACAACTCTGCGGATTGGTTCTACCCGAAATGGGCCGCTGACGCCAAATATAATAAGCCGGTGGCCGTTTGGGATACAGATAGTGCTCTTGGACGCTATTCCCAGGCTACGAAAGAAATTGGGCTCAAAGATCTCGCCAGGATTCATGGCCACCTCTGTGATGGTCTGGTCATCAGCTTCATCGAGAGCAAGGCCGTCTTGAACAAGTTATTCCCTGACGGCAAGGTGGATAGAACAGATCTGCGGGCGGTTTCGAAAAACGGCCCTTGCTGGGTTGACACCGTAAGTTTTATGACCGGGGCAAGGATCAATTTTCAGACGCTTCGCCTTGACGCTTCTGTGGGAGACGGGTTCATTATTCAGAAAATCTCTACCGGCGAAGCTTATTCCGTTCATCTGAAACCGGGAGTGTTCCCAGCTGAACAGGCGGCGCTGGAAGGTAAAATCAGAAAGGCAAGAAGCCAGGGGCAAGATGTATCAGCAAAGGACATTGAGCTCGTCGAAGGGATGGCTAATGATCTGAGCAAACGATTGCTTAACACGCCTGCTGAAGAAATCCTTACCATGCAATCCTTACCAGAATATAAATTTGTTTTCAGTGATATGTTCGGCGGTCGTGGAGACATCGTGAATAAAAATATGCCCAGATAGGCCGGCAAAGTTCAGGAGAAGGTCGGTCAGGTCAAGAAGGTCCTGGGTGTTTGAAAAGCGGGACGCCGTCGGCAGGGCAATTTCCTGAATATCGAAGGATTCAGAAATAATAGGCAAATCCGTTAATGGAACAAAGCGTCCGTACATTGATTCAAGTTCCAATCATGATAAAGAAAAACCCCTCGTGAGCATTTGCTGTTCATCGAGGGGCTTTTATGAGAGCCGCCTGTGCCGTCTTGTCTTTTGACTGGAGTCGCGTCTTAAATACTTGGTCTCTTTAGGGTGATGATCACCACGAAGACCCTGTGTTTCTTTTCTCATTCAAATCCAGTAACCTGACTCATTACGTGCACCGCAGCTTCATGATCAACCACTTTTCTTTCAATTGCATTATACTGAAGTTTAACAGTTGCGAAAAAATAGTATTGCCATATCAACGGCATAGG
>CAZKRB010000057.1:0-20080 GCA_964555065.1 uncultured Syntrophus sp. | reverse complement strand
GGGAGAGGAAGACCAGCAGCCGGCACAGAAGACGGAAGCGATCATCGGCCCCTATGAACTTCAGGACTTCAACAATTTCTACACGACGCGCTTCGGCTACCTGCCAAGCAAAATCGCCTTTCTGGCCTACTGTACCTGGAGGGATAAGGCGGAGGGGGCATGGCCGGATCTGCCGGAAGAAAAGAAGCATGAATACACCATCGGCGAGATCAGGCACTGGCTGCAGATCTATCTGCTGCGTTTCTTCAAGTTGAGCCAATACAAGCGCTCCTGCATCCCCAACGGTCCGAAGGTCGGTTCCGGCGGCTCCCTTTCCCCCCGGGGGGACTACCGAGCCCCGAGCGACAGCGAAGCGACCGTCTGGCTGAGAAATGTCGAGCAGATCCCCATGCTTGATGATTTAAAAAAGGGGTGACCACGATGAATCAGGGAAGGAATGGCAGAAACAGGCCGCAGGCGGAAAGCTACCAGGATTTTGAGGCCACAGAGCTTTATTGTCCCGCCTGCAGGCGTGCGGTACCGGTGAGGAAGCGGCTGCTGCTGATCCTGGCCGGTGGAGAAAAATACGATTACACCTGCATCTACTGTGGAACTTCGGTAGGGGAAAAGACAAGCACCAACCCCAAGGAATCGGGGCTGATCTGGAAATAACTCATTCCTCTCTCTTTGACTCGGCCTCAGGGTTTTCTCTTTTTCTCCATGGCGGTCATCAGCTTCTGCCCCAAGGCGCTGAAACCGGCAGATTCGCCCTTGTTATTCCTGTCGTTTGAATAAACGAGGCTTGCCTCTTTTTCGCCCCCACCCCCCTCCAGGTACGCTCCCAGGAGTTCCCTGCTGTGGACATCTTCATGGCAGTAAACGCAGAGATTCTCCCAGTTGCTCCCATCGGGGGGGTTATGATGGTGATTGCCATCCTTGTGATGAACGGTCAGCAGCTTCCGATTGGACTCGTCAAACTCCCTTCCGCATCGCGCGCAGATCAGGCCATGGATGGCCAGCGACCTTTCCCGGTAATCCTCTCCTACCGGCCGTTGAGCATCCTGCTTCAATTCCCGGACGACCTCTTCCGGCGATCGGGAGGGTTCTCCCTTGCTGCCGGCACTCTTCACCCGAACACGCCCCCATTTACTGCCGAAGGTCATCTTCGCCATCTCAACGGTTCCTTACGTTTCCCCATGGGCTTGATCATTGAATTTTTCCCGACACGATGCCGGTTTCCTTCCCGTCGTATGGGAGTGCAGGAAAAGGAGGCGGAGATGGGTGGAGCCGGAATCCCCGCCGCCTTTGATTCTCCTGTTTTTTGTTCGTCCGGTGACGCCCTTCCAGTCCCGGAAAGATCGACAAAGGGAAAGACTCCCTGGAAATTCAAGCTGAAAAGTCCATCAGGATACCTAGGCTTGTTTGCCTTGCTTATCTCTCCAAGGGGCGTTCACCCCTGGCTTTTACTGCCGGTCCCCAGTGTCCGGCAGAAGGCCTGCGTTCCCTTCAGCAAAGGCAGGACATTTTGAAATACGCGAAGCAGGGGAAATCCGACCCGCGAGCGCAGAATCTGTTCAAAACCCTGCACCGTGTTTAAAAAGGCATGGGCTCGCTGAAAGGCAAAGGATAGTTCGGTAACGCGGGCGTTCACATTCCGACTCGCCTCGTTCATATTTTCCGTCAGTTCTTCAACATTCTTCAAGATGGACGGCAGCCTCTCGTTCAAGGAGCAGAGGGTCACGGACAACTCCCGGACCGTCCGCCAGAGCTGGTAGAGGAAGGGAACCACCAGGACAACCATCAGCAGCAGAAACCCGAGCACAATATACAGAATGACTTCCACATCCATGCCGTCCTCCATTTAAAAAATCACCGTTATACCGATGGGGTTTCTTTTTCCTGCCGATAGGCATCCATGCCTGCGTCGATGGCCCGTTTCACCCGTCCAGCGCCTTCCTGCAGAGATTCTTTGCCGCGTTCGGCCAGCTCAGCAGCCGTTTTTTCCACGTCCCCCGCCTTTTCTCCCGCCTTTTTCTTCACTTCGGAAATGGCTTTGACGGCGCTTTCGTAGGCACTCCGGCTCTTCTCTACGGCCTGGTCATATTCATCCTTCGCCTTCGCCATGAGCTCTTCTGTTTTTCGTCCGAGATCCTCTCTTGTTTCTCTTCCACTTTTAGGAGCGCACAGAATGCCGAAGAGTACACCAGCCAAGCCTCCGATGAGCAACCCGGTAATGAAATCGTTGTTTCTCTCGATCATGGGACATTCTCCTTTCTGAAATCTCCATTCGTTTCCACGTCAACGATTCCTGAAACGGACCGGATCCAGGAATCCCTACTCCAATGATGTTATTTTCTAACATGAAACAGTTATCCATATCAAATAAATTTATCAGTAATTTCAATAAAAGAGAACGGGGCTCTCCGGGAAGAAAGGGGAATATGACTTGAGATGGGCCCCTGTCGACGGAAAGGCAGAGGGTGGGAAGAGGGGAGAAGTTGTTGAACGAAACCGGTCGGACAACAAAAAAACCGACCGGTTTCTGGCTGGCCAGATACCGGTCGGTTCTTTTTCAGTTGCTTTTTTTATAAAATTACTTTGCCGGTGCGGGTGCCGGTGCTTCCGGAGCTGCCGGGGCCGGTGCCGGTGCAGGCGCTGCCTCGGGGGCTTTCGCCGCTTCCGGGGCCGGAGCGGGAGCTTCAGGCGCTGCCGGAGCCGGGGCCGGGGCCTCCTGCTTTACGGCTTCCTCGGGCTTCTGCTCCTCCGCCTTCTTGCAACCTACGACTGCAAAGGATAATGCCGCAAAGAAAAGTACTGAAAACAGAACTGATAGAATCCTCTTCATCTAGATATCACCTCCTTTTACAATTTTTTGAAGACTACCGATGACTCAATCATCTTACTTTGCCGGTGCGGGTGCCGGTGCTTCCGGAGCTTTCGCTGCTTCCGGAGCCGGTGCAGGCGCTGCCTCGGGGGCTTTCGCCGCTTCCGGGGCCGGTGCCGGGGCTTCGGGCACTGCCGGAGCCGGGGCCGGGGCCTCCTGCTTTACGGCTTCCTCGGGCTTCTGCTCCTCCGCCTTCTTGCAACCCACGACTGCAAAGGATAATGCCGTAAAGAAAACCATCGTAATAACGAGCGTTAAGACTTTCTTCATCAAATGTCACCTCCTTTCAATCATTTACCCTATCTATCACTCAACTATTCAATTGCATGTGCGAGGGAAACATACGCTTTTTTTTTACCTTGTCAAGACAAAAAATTATCAGTATATAAAAACAATCATCCTTCAGCACACTTGGAAATGAGGTCTCCGCATGATTCTCGGCATCGACGTAGGGGGTACGCATACAGACGCGGTTTTGATCGATTCCGGCCGGATTAGGAAAACGGCTAAGGTTCCCACACCCGCGAAGCAGGTCGAGGCACTTGCGGAAATTGCATCGGAGCTGCTCAAGGGCGAGCAGCTTGAGAAACTCCAGCGGGTGGTTCTCAGCACAACCCTTTCCACCAATGCCATCGTCCAGAATAAGGTGGAACCCGTCGGACTGCTGGTCATCAGCGGTCCCGGCCTCCCTCCCTCCTACATGGAAACCGGCGGGAGCACGCACTTTCTGTCCGGTTATGTCAACCACCGGGGCATTGAAACCTCACCCCTTGACCCTGCCGAAGTTGCCCGGGTACAGGAAAACTTTCGGCAGCAGGGGCTGAAACACGTCGGCATTATCGGCAAATTTTCAACCCGCAATCCGAATCAGGAGCTTCAGGTGGAGCGGCTCATCAACGAGGGCCTGGATCATGTCTCTTTGGGCCACCGGATGTCGGGCCATCTCAACTTTCCAAGGCGGATTGCCACCACCTATCTCAATGAAGCAATCTGGAAGCTGTATTCATCCTTTGCTTCCTCCGTGAGCGCCTTTTTCCGGGACCGGGGAATTTCCGTTCCGGTCTACATCCTGAAGGCCGATGGCGGCACCTTCGATATCGAGCAGTCCGTGGAATTTCCCGTCCACACCATCCTCTCCGGACCGGCAGCCAGCATCATGGGCATTCTCTGTATGACCGGGGACAACAGGGAGGACGCCATCACCCTGGACATCGGCGGCACTACAACGGACATCGCCGTCTTTGCCGATGGCATCCCCCTCCTCGAAGCCTTCGGGGTCACCATGGAGGGCTACAAAACGCTGATCCGGGGGCTGCGCTCTAAGCCCGTGGGAATCGGCGGCGACAGCAAAGTCCGGTTCGAAGGTGGCCTGCTCTCGATCGGACCGCAGCGGGAAGGTCCGGCCGCCGCCTTCGGAGGTCCCTGCCCCACCCCCACGGATGCGATGATCGTCCTCGGCTTGACCGATATCGGCGATCCAACGCTTGCGGAAAGGGCCGTCCAGGGAATCGCCCAGGCCATGGGCTGCACCCTCCGGGAAGCGGCGGAGCGTATTTTTGAGCAATCCTGCCAGATGATCGCCCGTCATGTCCGCTCCGTTATCGAAGAGATCAACAACCAGCCGGTCTATACCATCCACGAACTCCTGGAAGGAAAAAAACTTTCCCCCAAGGTCCTGTACATCATCGGCGGACCGGCCAAACCCATGGCGGACCGCCTTGGGCAACTGCTGGAATGCCCCGTCTCCATCCCTCCCCATTTCGAAGTGGCGAACGCCATCGGCGCCGCCCTGGCAAGGACCACCGCCGAGTTAACGGTTCTCGCCGATACCGAACAGGGGACGATGACCATCGCCGAGGAAGGCATCCAGCAGCGCATCCCCGAACGCTTCACGCGAGGCGATGCCATTGTAACAGGCAGGCGGCTGCTGAGGGAGCGGGCCTTGCGCCTGGGCGCCCGGGAAGAAGATCTGGAGATCGAAGTCATCGAAGAGCAGGAATTTAATATGGTCAGGGATTTTTTTACCACGGGAAAAAACATCCGCGTCAAGCTTCAGGTTAAACCGGGCCTCATTGCGGGATTCAAGGCGGGAGAACGATCATGAAAAAAGCGCGCAGAACGGGTTTGATTTTTTTCCCCGCCTTTGACTGGGCCATTTCGCCGACTCACCCGGAGCGGGAAGAGCGCCTCCTGTATACCCAGGATCAGGTTTTTGAAGAGGGCCTCCTCGATTTGGAAAATATCGTGGAGTACAAGCCTGCCATCGCCTCCCATGCGGACATCAACCGGGTCCACTTCTGCGTACCCGATCCCGCCGCCGTGACCACGGAATCTCACCTCATTGCCGCCGGTGGGGCCATCACCGCAGCGGAAAAGGTGATGACGAAAGAGGTGGACAATGCCTTCGCCCTCGTCCGGCCGCCGGGACACCACGCCATGCTGGTCGTTCACGGGGCAAGAGGATTCTGCAACGTCAACATGGAAGCCATCATGATCGAATATATCCGGCGCCATTACGGCCACAAGCGGATTGCCGTAGTGGACACGGACTGTCATCACGGGGACGGCACCCAGGACATTTTCTGGAACGATCCCGATACGCTTTGCATCTCCATCCACCAGGACGGCCGGACCCTTTACCCCGGCTCTGGGTTTCACGAGGAATTCGGCGGCCCCAACGCCCTGGGAACGACGCTGAACATCCCCCTGCCGCCTCGAACCTCCGACGAGGGGTTTCTCTACATCCTGGAACAGGCCATCATGCCCATTCTTCACCAGTTCAAGCCGGACCTGGTGATCAATTCCGCCGGGCAGGACAACCATTACTCCGATCCGATTACGGACATGCGTTTCAGCGCCCAGGGATACGCCCAGCTCAACGACCGCCTGTCTCCAGACATCGCCGTTCTGGAGGGCGGCTATTCCATTGAACAAGCCCTTCCCTACGTCAACGTGGGCATCATCCTGGCCATGGCCGGCCTGGATTACAGCCGCGTGTGCGAACCCGAATACGACCCCGAAAGCCTCAGGCAGTCGCAGGATATTTCCCGCTACATCGCCCGGGAGGCCGAAGCGATCTATGAACTCTGGTCACGCCGGGAAGAGATCCGGAAGAAGGTGGTCGGCGACTCCAAGTACACTGAGCGCCGCAAACAAATCTACTACGATACGGACGGGATCAGCGAACAGCAGGACGTGGTCGTCCGGGTCTGCAATGACTGCGGCGGACTGGTGACGATTGACTCCCAGTCGGACCGGGGAAACCGGATCTTTGCCGTCACGATTCCCTGGAACGCCTGCCGCCAATGCCGCCGGGAAGGGGAAGAGGCTTTCGAAAAGACTGGGAAGAAGGGTCCCTACCAGTACGTTTACCTTCAGGATAAGGACAACGACCTTTTTCTGGTCAAATAGCGGAAAGCTCCGGTATCGGGGCTAAAATGCCTGCCGGCGGGAGAGATCGGAAAAAGGCAAAAAGGAGATCAAGCAGAGAGGAGCACAACAATCCGTGGACGAGGAAGCAATCAGAAAGACAACACAGGAGACGGCGAAAAAACTTTTCAGCAAGGGGGCAAAACTTGACCCGCCCTACCTCACTTGGAAGGCCTTCGACCGGGATCTGGCCAACGACTTTTCGATGTTTATCACGGGAAATCTCTATTCCCGCACAGTGCTGACCCTTCCAGAAAGGCAGATGGCAGCCTGCGCCATTCTGGGGGCCATCCGGGCAACGGACGAGCTGAAGCTTCATGTCAATGCCGCCCTGAACGTGGGTTGCGACCCCCGCAAGCTCACGGAAATATTCTTTCAAATGGCTCCCTATGCGGGCATGCCCGCCGTCAACGAAGCGCTCAACGTCTTCCGGGAAGTCCTGAAGGAACGGGGGGAATGGCCGATTTCACAGGTGGCCGCCCCGGTGCCTTAGGCGCCGAAAAGGCGGGTTAGGACAGGATCGGCTCGCTTTCCGCTATTCGCCTGATGTTTCCGGCTCGCCGGCGCTTTCTTTTATGCCCAGCCGCTTTGCCGTGTGATCCTTTCCCAGAAAGTAATTCAGCCAGGCCGAGGACGAATCCAGGTCCCAGTTGCAGGGCGGCGTCGAAACCGTCACCAGACGCTCCCGCCCATCGCTCTTCAGCAGGGCATGGGCCGTCACGTAGATGCACTTCTGCCGGCCGGGGTAGACCTCGCACCAGCCCTGGCAACTCCCTCCGCAGGGGCCGTTGCGCTGCTGCTTGGGGCACTGGGACATGGGGCAGAGAAAGGCCACGTCCACCAGGCCGCAGTCGCCGCAGTCGCGGCATCCATAGAGCAGTGTTTTCGCCAGGTACTCCACTTTGTGCAGCGGCTTTTCCAGCGGAGAGCCCTTTACCCGGAAGGCCAGGCGGCGCATCAGGGCAAAGCCCCTCTTCCCCGGCTCGAAGAACAGGTTGTGACAGAAGCGGGAAAATCGGTACAAGGCCCGGCTCGACACCGGCAGGTCGAAGGCGCGGTTTTCCGGTTCAGCCGGCAGGGAGCGGTTCAGCCCGCTGCCCGGATCCCCGGCAAAATAGTAGAAGCCGCCGGGAAGGGGATGGTGAAATTCGGGAACCAGTGTCTCCCAGGAAGGGCTCAGCTCTTCCCCCTTTTCGATGATCGCCTCGACGTGCTCATAGGTCAGCGGATGACCGCCGATATGGACGCCGCTGAATCCCATTCCCTTCAGCAGGGCATACATCTTTGCCGCCCGCAGCAGCCTCGCCTCCACGCCTTTATCGGGCAGACTCCGCTCCCGCTCGAGCTCCGCCAGCAACCCCTCCGTCACGACGCATCCCGGCAGGCGGTTTTCCTTCATCAGCCTGGCGGCGGGGTAGGTCAGGACAAAAATGTTTCCAATAAGGGGAACGTCCAGGTCCTGCCGCCTCAGGTATTGGAGGAGCTCATGAAATTTGCGGACATCATAGCCGAGCTGGGTGATGATGAACCCGGCGCCGCCGGCAAGCTTTTTCCCCAGTTTGCCGTACTGGCCCAGCAGCTCCGCCTCGGTCTCCTTGAAGGGCGAGACCACCGCGCCCGCGAAGAAAGCACTCGATTGGAGTCTCTCGGCCCCCTTCGGAGAAGGGACCTCCAGCCCCCCGTTCATGGCCCGGATCAGTTGCAGCACATGGATGGGATCGAGGTCGAAAACCGGGCGGGGACGCCCCTGAAAGCCGGAAACGGGGTAATCGCCCGACATGACCAGTAGATTTCGGATCCCCGCCCTTTCCAGGGCGTATAACTGACTCTCGATCTGACTGCGGTTTTTGTCCTTGCAGGTGAAGTGAACCAGAGGCTCGACGCCCAGCGCCTGGATTTCGGAAGCAAGAGACTCCGGCGCCAGAGCCGGTTGTCCGCCGGGATTGTCGGTGAGGGATACGGCTTGGACTTTTCCTCCCCCAGCCGCCTTTTGCGCTTCCAGCAGGACCTTTTCCTGCGCCTTTTCCCGCGCTCCCCGCCCCGGCACCAGTTCCCAGGTGACCGTCATGACGGAGCGATCCAGCAGGGATTTTTCAAAGCTCTTCTCCAACGTTCAGCTCCCCGGCCCTATCCCCGGTCCCTGCCGCACCGGCGCCCTCAACGGTTGATTCCCTTTTCTCACAGCCCGGCCGCCAGGTTGGCCGCCTTCAGCGTATTGACCATCAGCATGGTGATCGTCATCGGCCCGACCCCGCCGGGGACAGGGGTAATCGCACCCGCTTTTTCCCGGACAGATTCGAAATCCACATCTCCGCAGAGTTTCGCCTTGCCCTCCGCGGTGACCCCGATCCGGTTCACCCCCACGTCGATGACAACCGCACCTTCCTTGACCATGTCGGCTGTAATCGCTTTGGGTTTGCCCGCCGCCACGATGAGGATATCCGCCCGGCGGGTATGGAAGGCGATGTCCCGCGTTCCCGTATGGCAGATCGTCACCGTGGCATTGGCCCCGTTCCGTTTCTGCAGCAGCATATTGGCGATGGGCTTTCCCACGATGTTCGACCGCCCCACGACGACGACTTCGGCGCCGTCGATGGGGACGCCGGACCGGATGATCAGCTGTTGAATACCCGCCGGGGTGCAGGGGAGGAAGTCCGGCTGTCCGATCATGAGTTTGCCGACATTGAAGGGATGAAAGGCGTCCACATCCTTCTTCGGATCGATGGCGTAGAGGATATTCTGTTCGCTGATATGCGCCGGGAGAGGAAGCTGGACGAGAATCCCGTGGATTTGGGGATCGCGGTTGTAGCAGGCGATGAGTTCCAGGAGGGTGGATTCGGGGATGTCCGCCGGCCGATTTTCCTGGAGGGAATGAAAACCCAGCTGATGGGCCGCATTCTGCTTGGCAGAGACATAACTCATGGAAGCGGGGTCCTCTCCGACCAGAATCGTCACCAGCCCCGGGACCACCCCCTGAGTTTTCAGCCCGGCTACTTCCCTTTTCAGATCCTCCCGGATCTCCTGGGCGAGTTCGTTGCCACGAAGAATGATCGCCGCCATTTCAGCTCCTTACCGTTGATTCCGCCAAATCGTTGTTGCCTCTCCGACCTCAAGGAAAAGGCTCGGCATACCCGGGAACAGCATGACCGACCTCCCTTGAAGACTGCATTATCCTTCATCATTCTGCTTTCCTTCCTGAAGGATAAGTCGTGTACCAGTTCACCTTTACCGAGTCAAGGCCTATCTGGCAAAGCCCTCTGATGGCTTGAATCCGCTCTGTAAAACCGCCCCGCTTGCAGGACGGGCTTTTTTAAGCTTTGAGCCGGCGGGAAAATCGTGTAGGGTTACGTCTGAATTCCCTGAACCCGAGGATGCCCGGGAGCTATTCTCCGGAGTCCTCGCTCCCCTCCCCGGAAACGGCCGCCAACTCCCTTTCTCAGGCCGGGGAACATGACGGCAGAACACGCAGAGGAAAAATCCATGTCCACCCCCCTGCCCGCAGCGCCTCCTACCCCAGCCCGGATCTTCGGCCTCGGGCAATGCTCCCTGGATTATCTGGGACAGATTCCCGCCTACCCGCCACCCGACTCCAAATGCGAATTCTCCGGGCTGGTGATTCAGGGAGGCGGCCCCGTCGCCACGGCGCTGGTGGCCCTGTCCCGCTGGGGGCTGCGCTGCTCCTTTGCCGGCATCATCGGCGACGATTCCTTTGGCCACGCCATCGAAACCTCGCTCCGGGAAGAGGGCATTGATACGTCCTGCCTGATCGTCCGCCCCGGAAGCGCCTCCCAGTTTGCCTTCATCGCTGTTGAACCCGGTTCCGGGCACAGGACCATCTTCTGGCGGCGTCCTACGGGCCGTCCTTTTCAGCCGGAGGAACTCCCCGTCCGGAAAATCCGCGAGGCGGCGGTTCTGCACACCGACGGGCTGCACATCGAGGCCTCTCTCCAGGCCGCCCGAACGGCCAGGCAGGCCGGGGTTCCCGTCGTGGTGGATGCCGGAACTCTCCGGGAAGGGATGCTGGAGCTGGCCGCCTTGAGCGATTACTTCATCGCCTCAGAGCCCTTTGCCCGCCGGCTGACGGGAAACGGAGACCCCCTGGACGCCTGCGCCCTCCTCCTCGAAAAGGGTCCGCGACTCGCCGTTGTGACCCTGGGAGCAGCCGGCTACGTGGCCCGCTACGGCGCGACGACGCTCCGGAAACCGGCCTATCCCGTCGCTGTGGTGGACACGACGGGCTGCGGCGACGTCTTTCACGGCGGATTCATCTTCGGGCTGGTTCAGCGGTGGGAATGGGACACGTGTCTCGATTTTGCCGCCTGGGCGGCGGCCCGGGTGAGTCTCCAGCCGGGGGGGGAGGAAGGGAATTCCAACCAGGGAAGAAATCAAGGAGGGACGATTTCCTGGTCCAACAGGAGATTCCTGACTCCGGACGGCCCCTTGCCCGCGCCCCGTTCACAGGGAGCTTACCGCTTTTCCTGTCCTGCCGGAACACTTCCCTTGCCTGACCGGCAAGGCGTCCGCCTGTTTCTGCGCAGCGGATAACGCGAACTCCTGATTGGATTCTCTGACCGGAAAGGTATCAGGCGGATTCCCGCAGCCGCCGCTCCCGCTCCAGCAGCTGGGGCCAGATTTTCTCTATGAACGCCCGCGTTTCTTCCCGTGGGCCGGAATTGTTCACCACGATGTCGGCAAAGTCCACCTTATCCTCGATGGACATCTGGGCATTGACCCTCTGAAGCGCCTCTTCGGCATTGAAGCCGTTTCTCAGCCTGAGGCGGCGGATCTGCTCCTCCCGGGGGACGTACACCAGCATGACCAGATCCACGGTCTCCTGCCTGCCCAGCTCGATGAACAGGGGAAAATCGGAGATGACGATGGCATCGGGTCGGTTTGCCCGAATCTCCGCCAGCCGCCGCTGCCACGCCTGGTAAACCGCCGGATGAACAATCCGGTTGAGCGCTTCCAGTTTGCCGCGGTCGGCAAAGACGATGGCCCCCAGGCGAGCCCGGTCGATCGTCCGGTCCGCCCGCAGGATTTCCGGGCCGAAGGCCTCGACGACGCCCCGCCAGCCTGGCTGATCCGGCTCCTCCACCTCGTGGGCAAGGCGGTCGAAGTCGATAAGGAACGCCCCCTTCTCCTGAAGCATCTGGGCGACCGTGGATTTTCCGCAGGAAATGCTGCCTGTCAGACCGATATTCAACATGGGCCCCTCCTATCACACCAGACCGGCTCCCGGCAATGAAAACCTTGCCCTTACGCATGCCCCATCCTACCGCCACGCCTCGCCTTTACTTCAGCTTCAGGCGAATCCCGGTCACGCCGTCGGGAAGACGTTCGGTGGCAAATCCCGTTTTTCTGCCGAGGCCGAGCATTTTTTCATTCTCCGAAAGCACTTCGCCGTAGATCTCGTGCAGCCCTTTTTCCCGGCCGATCTGGATGACGATTTCCCAGAGTTTCCGACCGATTCCTTTCCGCTGAAACCGGTCGTGGACCAGCACGGCAATCTCGCCGGAATTGAATTCCGGGTCCATCACGAGCCTCGCCACGCCGACGATTTTTTTCTCCCCCCGCTCTTTGATTTCCGCCACCATGGCGATGTGCCGATCATAGTCGATATTGCAGAACATGACCAGCCACTCGTGGGTGACATTCTTGAAAGCCGAGAAGAACCGGGTTCGCCGGGACTCTTCGGACAGGTTCGCAAGGAGTTCCCGCTCCAGCGGCTCATCTTCGGGCCGGATCGGCCGCAAGATCATCTCTGTGCCATCGGGCAATTCCACTTGCCTGATCCACTTTACCGGATAGGGGGTGATCACCAGGTGAGGATAGGGATCGGAGCAAGGCCGATAATCGGGATCGAGGATCATCCGGGCGTCCACGGCGCACACCTTCCCTCCCGCAATGGCTAAGGGATTGATGTCGATCTCCGCGATTTCCGGAAAATCGACGAGAAGGTAGGAGAAGAGGACCAGGGCCGTTTTCAGTCCCTTCATGTCGGCCGGCGGTTTGCCGCGCCACCCCTGGATGAGCTTGTACGCCTTGGTATCCTCCATCAGCCTCTTGGCCAGCGTCGCGTTCAGCGGGGGCAGGCCGATGGAAAAATCCCGGATCAGTTCCGCCAGAGTTCCCCCCATCCCGAAGAGAATCACGGAACCGAAATCCTTGTCCTTTTTGGAGCCGAGAATGAGTTCGTAATCGATGCCATCGATCATCTTCTGCACGGAAATGCCTTCGATCCGGGCCTCCGGCGCCCGCTGCCCGACCTTCCTCAGCATGACTTCATAGGCCTGCTTCAGTTGATCGTCGGAGAGGATCCCCACCGCAACGCCGCCGACATCGCTCTTGTGGGAGATATCCGGCGACGCGATCTTGATCGCCACGGGGTAGCCGATTCCCCGGGCGACGGAAACGGCCTCTTCCACGGATGCGGTGAGCGTTGGGACCGTCGTGGGAATCCCGTAGGCGGCGAGGATCTGTTTGGATTCATCCTCGTTGAGGAGGGTTCTCCCCTCCCCGAGAGCCCGCGCAATGAACCTTTTCAGTCGCTCCTTTTCCTTCTGGATCGTCTGGATGATTTTGAGCAGATCCTGCTGAAGGGCTTCCTCCACCGGCAACTCGGCAGGGGTCTCATAGAGCAGTTCGATGTTTCTCTCATCCTGATACATGTTGAGATAGGCCCGCACCGCCTGTTCCGGGGTTTCATAATTTGGGATCCGGTTCCGGCCCAGAGTTTCCATGGCGCCCCGAACCTTCCGGGCCCCCATCATGGCGGCCAGAACCGGCTTCCACGAATCAGCGGCCTGGTTAATGATGGCCTGGGCCACTTCCGCCGGCGCCGCGGTATCCTGGGGCACGTAGATCGCAAGGACGCCGTCCACCCCGGGATCCTTCAGACAGACCTCGATCGCCCGGGCATAGCGGGAGGCATCGGCATCCCCCAGGACATCGACGGGATTCCCCCTGCTCCAGAAGGGCGGCAGGAACGCGTTCAACTGTTCGATACTGGCGGCGGAGAGTTCGGCAAGCTCTCCCCCGAGCTCGATCAGGGCGTCGGTGGCCATGACGCCCGGCCCGCCGGCCGCGGTGACGATGGCCAGCTTCGGCCCCATGGGGAGTTTCCGGGAATCGAGAATTTCAGCCGCGTCAAAGAGATCGGCGATGTCTTTCACCCGGACCACCCCGACCCTCTTAAAGGCCGCCTCGTAGATGGCATCGTCCCCGGCCATGGCGCCGGTGTGGGAGCTGGCGGCCCGGGCGCTTTCGGAAAATCGCCCCGGCTTCAGGACGATGATCGGTTTGCGCATGGAAAAAGCCCGGGCGGCGCTCATGAACTTCCTGGCATTGCCGACCCCTTCCATGTAGAGCAGGATGCTGCGCGTCGCCTCGTCCTGGCCGAGAAAATCAATGAGATCGCCGAAGTCCGCATCGATCATGGAACCGAGGGAGGCGAACATGCTGAAACCGACATGCTCGTCGACGGCCCAATCCAGGATGGCGCTGCCCAGGGCGCCGCTCTGGGAGATGAAGGCGATGTTCCCGGACGGCGGGCTGGTTCTCATGAAGGTGGCGTTCAGACCGGCATTGGGCCTCACGAACCCCAGGCAATTGGGCCCCAGGATCCGCAGGCCGTATTTCTTCCGCGCCGCGGTGATCTGCCGTTCCAGGGATTTTCCTGCCGCGCCGATCTCCTTGAAACCCGCCGAGATGATCACCAGTGCACCGACTCCCGCCCTGCCGCACTCCTCCACCAGTCCCGGAACCGTCAGCGCCGGAGTGACGATCACCGCCAGGTCGACGGGCTCGGGAATGTCGGCAATCTTATCGTAGCAGGGGCGCCCCAGGAGAGAGGTTTTCTTCGGATTGACCGGAAAGATCTTTCGCTCCTTTGCCTGGAGCAGGTTCGTAAGCAGGATCTTTCCGACCGAGTCTTCCCTATCCGTGGCTCCGATCAGCGCAATGCTGCCGGGATTGAACAATTGGTGAAGAGTTCCCATTCGACACCTCCCGATTCCCTTTATTCTTTCGCACGGGCCGCAGGGCGGCCTTCTAAGTTCCTTTTCTTCCTTCGACGATAACCTTCGGCTGTCAAAGCCTCTCTTCCTGACCTTCCCCGAAGAGCGCCACCACCCGGGAATTGGCTCACGCTGTTCCCCCGGCTTCTTCGTCACCCCCATCGGACACCGTAAGTTTTCCCGTCTCCAGGGGCGGTGCGGGGGGCAGCCCCGTGACCTCCAGGATTTCGTGTTCGTCGAGGGTTTCCCGCTTCACCAGGGCTTCGGCGAGTGCATCGAGCTGCCTGCGGAATCGCCTCAAAAGACGTTTGGCATCCTCGTGACTTTCGGCAAGAATCCGCCGCACCTCGGCATCGATGGTCTCGGCGGTTTCTTCGCTGAAGGGCCGCTCGCCCCCGTACCCGCCGATGCCGCCCAGGTAGATGTTCTCCCGGGGGGCCAGCTGCACCAGTCCCAGCTTCTCGCTCATGCCCCAGCGCGTGACCATCCGGCGGGCCAGGCCGGTGGCCTGTTCGATATCGCTTTCGGCGCCGGTCGTTTTGGTTCCGTAGACGACCTCCTCCGCCGCGCGCCCGCCCAGCATCCCGACGATCTTCCCACGCAGGTAAGCTTCCGGAAAGTTGTAGCGGTCGCTGTCCGGCCGCTGATAGGTCACGCCGAGGGCCTGCCCCCGAGGCACGATCGTGACCCGGTTCACCGGGTCGGCGCCGGGCACCACCAGGCCCAGGATGGCATGCCCGCCTTCATGGTAGGCGATGCGCTCCCTGTCGGCGGCGCTCAGGAGAAGGGGGCGCTCGGGGCCGAGAACGATTTTTTCCAGCGAGTCCATGAAATCCTTCCGGGAAACCTCGTCCTTGCCGCGGCGGGCCGCCAGCAGCGCTGCCTCATTGACCAGGTTCCTCAGATCAGCCCCGGAAAATCCCGGCGTCTCGGACGCGAGCTGCTCCAGACTGGCGTCGTCCGCCAGGGGGACGTTGCGGGTATGGACTTTCAGAATCGCTTCGCGCCCGATCTTGTCCGGGAGGTTGACCACCACACGCCGGTCAAAGCGTCCGGGCCGCAGGAGCGCCTTGTCGAGCACCTCCGGCTGGTTCGTTGCCGCCAGCACAATGATGCCCTCCCGGCTGGAGAAGCCGTCCATCTCCGTCAGGATCTGGTTCAGGGTCTGCTCCTGCTCACTCGATCCCCCGATGGCGGCCTGTCCGCGGGCGCGTCCGATAGCATCCAACTCATCAATAAAGATGATCGCCGGCGCATGCTCCCGCGCCTGTTTGAAGAGGTCCCGGACCCGGGCCGCGCCGACTCCCACGATCATCTCCACGAATTCTGAGGCGCTGATGGAGAAGAAGGGCACCCCTGCTTCCCCCGCGACGGCCTTGGCCAGCAGGGTCTTCCCTGTACCCGGCGCGCCGACCAGCAGCACGCCTTTCGGCGCCGCACCGCCCAGGCGGGTATACTTCGGGGGGTCCTTGAGGAAATCCACGATCTCCACCAGTTCGTTTTCCGCCTCATCAATGCCGGCCACATCATCGAAGGTGACCTTCGGCCCCTCCTCCTGGTCGTATCGGCGCGCCTTGCTCTTGCCGATGCTGAACATCCCGCCGCCCAACCCGGCGCCCTGCTGTCCCATCCGCCGGAAGAGCCAGATATAGAAGGCGATGAAAAGCAGGCCGGGGCCGAAACTGTAGAGGATTGTCTGCCAGGCGCTGCGCTCTTCGTGGATCGGCTTGGCGCTGATCTCGACCGCGTGGCTGATCAGAAAAGCTTCCAGGCCCTGATCAACAAAGGATGGCAGGGTGGTCGAAAAATCGTTTACCGCCTGGGGCGCTTTCGGAGCCGCACCGCGTCCGGCAGCGGATTGAGTCTGGCCTTTCGGCGCATCGCTCTTCTGCGCTGCCGAAGGATAGGTGACCGGCGTCTTGAATTGGCCCGTAATGGTTTCCCCCCGGCCAAAGATTGCCTGGACGTTGTTCTTCCCCACTTCCTCCTTGAAGAGGGTGTAGGGAATGACGACCGGCTCTTCCGGCCCGGGCATCAGCAACCGTCCCAGCAGGAAGTTCACCAGGAGGATGAGCACAAACCAGATCCAGGTCTTGGTCGGCGGCATCTGGATCTGCTTGAATCCCTTCGATTCGCCCGGCTTTTTGTCTGCCGGCGGAGATTCGCCCTGCCGTGCCGTCTCCTGCGGTCCTGTCAATCCCATGGTCGCCTCCTCTACGAATTCCGCCCAGATGCAGGCGGTTTGATGCCTGTTGAATCAAAGATGGATGGATGACTGGATACGTCTGAAAACACAGGGGGAATAGACCTGCACCCTTACAGGCCATTCCTGCCGGATCGGGATCGCCTGCCGACCTCCTCCGGCCTTCGCGGCTCGTCAGGATCCCCTAGTTCAAACGGCTGCTCTCCACATAGATCGTATCGCCCTTGCAGTTTTCCGCTTTGGCCTTGTTCCTGGCGGCCCCTCTGGTCATCACGGAAAGATCGGGATCGCATTTGAAATCGAGGGGGAGATTCACCCTGACCTCCTGCAGATATTTGCCGCCGGTGCAAATCAGCAGGATCCGATCCGCGGTTTCCTGGCCGTAGGCATCCTGGAGGTTCGCAAAGAACTCGTTGATGGACATCTCCTTGCCCGTGCGGGATTTGATATACGAGCCGACGGCCGACGCATCCACGGCCTCCACCAGTTGCAGGGCCATTAAGAAATACGCATCGTCGGAAAGATTCTGGCAGGTCCCGTGTTTGTTCCATTCATAGGCGCCAAAGACTTGTTCATAAAGGAAGTTGGGCATCCACGGGGCCAGCTTGGAAACGGTGGATTCCTCCAGGTCCAGTGCCGGGCCCTCACAGTTGCCGTACCGGGTCCCGCAGGCTTTCCGATTCGGCCAGAGGCCGTGGAGGGTCATGTGATCGACAACCAGCTCGCCCTGCTTGATGGCGTCGCATTCCGGCTTCCGCCCCTTATAGTTGACATGCTTGCAGAATGCAGGCTGCCAGGTCAGAGCCAGGACATAACTGTCCTGCTGATTCCTGATGCTGCAGGCGTCCGGTTTGCCTCCGCCGCCGCCATGATCCGCCTTGCCCTCTTCGATTCTCTTCGTCCCGCACTCGCCGGAAACCCAGCGCAGCGGGTCGCTGATGCCGGGGATGGTGATGCGCACCCACTCCATGTTTTTGTTGTTGACCTCAACGGCTTCGTATTCCATTCCGGGAGTGGTTTTGATCAGGCCGGGGTTGGTCCCCTTGTTGAACGATTTGTAGGCGTCGCAGGCGGAAACAGCCGTGAAGGTGCCGGAGACCCGCTCGGCAAAGGCATAAGAGCTGAAGGATAAAAAGATTGAAAAGATCAGGACAAACAACGCTTTTTTGCTTTTCATCTGCGCCTCCTTAAACAAGATTGTTCTGGATTAATCGACCGCCCTTCGGTGGCAGGTTGTTACTCACGAAACCGGAGGGCACGGCATGAACTGCCCGTGCCATCGCCGAAGGTCAGTTGCAGGGACGGGGTTTTGCATAAAAGCCTGTCTCAATGGTGACCCGTCCTGCGGGATCTCAATCCCGTTCGATTCTTACCAAGGTTAAGGTCACGAGGTTATCGTGGTCCGGGCATTGCCGCTCGATCGAGTCGCCTTCCCACCAAGGAAGATTCCCGCCGAATTGGAAGGTGGAAAGGCTGGGGAAAATATCATGATAGAAAAAACCGCATAATTCACCGGGATCATAACAACTGATCTCAAAGGTATCCCCCTTCTTGTGGCCGGCGCTGCAAACCCCTTTCACGTCTTTAAAGGTGGCGATCATCTCCTTACCGATCCCCGGATCTCTTGCCATTCCGATTGTCCTCCTTTCTTGGAAATTACATAACGCCCGGTTTCACAGGACGCGACGATTTATCAACGCTCCCGAGCGAGTCGAGACTCCTTTTCAGGACATGGCCGTTGAAATCAAAAATCGCCCTGCTTCCCTGGTACTCTGCATGGAAATGGGGAGAAGCGTGTTCATCGAAGAACATTCATAATGATAATTCCAAAGAATCTGCAAATCTCAGGCATATATTATTCTATTTTTTCATACAGCCAACGCTCCTCGTGAGTCGTCGATGGGGCGCGCTGCGTCCCCGATGCCGGCTCTCCGATTAGCCTTTTTAGTTGTCATTTAATCCAAAGGGCTGTCGAGTGTGGAGTCTTTCTTTCCATAAACTTTCGAGCTGGATGAGATCCATTGCATTCATATCGGGTGATACTCTTTGCAAAATACTAAACCGAAAGTGGCGGGGATCGCGCTGCTTTAGCAATTTGTTCCCGCCGTGTCCACGCGCCGCATAGTTTAACCAGCGACCGTAAAGATTGGCTTCACCGGACGCGGACCCCACATAACCCTTTCCATCGGAAGTATCGAAGATATAGTAGATGCCGCGCCATTGCGAAAGCGCGGTCCTCCAACGCGAAGGGAGAGCTTTAAGTTCTTCCCACGATAAAATGATTGTATCCCATTTGGGCATCTCGGCATCAAGCAAGCTCTCTTCGAGAATAGAAAGCACCGGCATATCGTTTCGATGTGCGCGCCGCCACCACGATAGCTCGGGTGGTGGCCAACCTACAACTAGCTTTCCTTTCCAAGAAGCAAACAGCTCGGTCAGAACGAGGTCAAACCAGAGGATAGAATTCCTTCCGTTTTCTCCCGTAAAGCCGCGCATACCCAATGCTTTCATTTCTGCGTGTGCCGGAACCTGCCAGTACTGTTTCAGTGTAAGCGGTTTGGTTTTGCCGATCGAATACAAACCAATGAAAAGCGCCTTGCTTGGCTTATGCCCAATGAACGACGCCACATAACCCAATTCGACCATGCTCGCCATAACCTTTTCAAGTTTCTCACCTTGTGTCTGCTGGTAGGCGTTGAATACATCTGGCTTCTCGGCAGCCAACCATGGAAGAATTTTGTTGAACTTGGGTTCGCTCGGTCTGTGGCGTAGTACGAGAACGTGCCGAGGGTCAACGCCCCGGTTTTTCAAAAGATCGTTGAGATTCATCTCTGCATAACCGCATGGACTCGTTGTTATTGAGGGTTTCCGAGTAAGTCCGATAAATTTACTCCATCGCAAATCACCCCAAAGGGGCGTGGAGCTCTGACGTTGTGCTCACCGGCTGGCCGAGGCAAAGTTAGGACCAGTCCGCCACTCAGCACATTGTTGTGCGATAACGATGGCTTATCGCCGCCAGTTTGCTGCTGTGCACGTCACCCCATAAGGGACGCCAGCCAACGCATCGCCAGCCCGACCACGAATGTCTTCGCCTCTACCATCGACATCGGGTTTGGGGTCTTTGGCTTGTCTTCGTACGCATGCCGCGCAAGCGAGCCCGACACTACAGGGTTATGGACCGCGTCAGAGAAACGCTTGAACTCAACGTCGGATATCCCAAACTGACTCTGAAAGGTCTTCCTTTGGGACGGATGCCCCTCCGCCAATTCATAGATCTTATAAAGTGACTCCCCAGTATGGGATTTCTGCTTAAGTAGCTTAAGCAGCTTGACAGCTCGAGGCTCTCGAAACGCAGGAACTAGCTTTGCTTTCTGTGCCTCTAGTTTCGACTGGTATTCCTGTTCGGCTCTGCGCTTTGTCCACTCCTCAAGCTGCTTCTCAGATAGCCCAGCCGGAGGAAGAACCGTCAAGGTCGGACTACCCATCGTCACCTTGACGACAACAGGTTCCACTTCCAGTCAACTATCAAGAATTCATCTGTGAGCAAAAATTTGTCCGTCTTGTCAGCAT
>CAZKRB010000056.1:0-20102 GCA_964555065.1 uncultured Syntrophus sp. | reverse complement strand
GACTGGCCAAGGGGCAGCTCGTCAAGGAAATCGACGCCTTGGGCGGCGAGATGGGAAAGGTGGCGGACAAGACCGCCGTTCATTTCCGCATTCTCAACGCCTCCAAGGGGCCGGCGGTCCAGTCCTCGCGGGTGCAATGCGACAAGCAGCTTTATCGGCTGACTATGAAATCCGCGGTGGAAAGGCAGCCGCGCCTTCATCTCCACCAGACGCTGATCGACCGCCTCCTGGTGGAAGACGGGCGGGTCGTCGGTGTGGAAGATCATACAGGCGCCTCCTACCGCGCCCGGACGGTGGTCATCACCACGGGGACGTTCCTCAACGGCTTGGTGCATATCGGAACGGCCCATTACTCGGCAGGCCGAGCCGGGGAAATGGCCTCCATTCCCCTGGCGCAATGCCTCCGGGAACTGGGTTTTGAAATGGGCCGCATGAAAACGGGAACGCCGCCGCGCCTGAAGGCCTCGACGATCGATTTTTCCCGCCTGGCGCGGCAGGACAGCGATCCCGCCTTCGAACCCTTTTCCCTGTCCACAAAATCCCTGCGGGAGGAACGCCTCCCCTCTTACTTCGGCTATACCACGGCGGAAACCCATCGGCTGATCCGGGAAAACATCCACTCCTCCCCCCTTTACTCCGGGATGATCAAGGGGGTCGGCGCCCGCTACTGCCCTTCCCTGGAGGACAAGGTGATGCGGTTCGCCGATCGGCAGCGCCACCCGGTGGTCATGGAGTTCGAGGGGCTGGACACGGAGGAAGTCTACGCCAAGGGGCTGGGGAACAGCCTCCCGCTGGCCCTTCAGGAGCGGATTGTCCACAGCGTGCCGGGGCTGGAAGAGGCGGAAATCATGCGGGCGGCCTACGCCATCGAATATGACTTCGTCCAGCCCACACAGCTTCGCCATACCCTGGAGACCAAGAGGCTCCGGGGGCTTTATCTGGCCGGGCAGATCAACGGCACTTCAGGGTACGAGGAAGCCGCCGCCCAGGGGATGTGGGCGGGCATCAACGCCGCCCTGGCGGTGCAGGGCCGTCCGCCCTTTGTGCTGGACCGCTCCGAGGCCTACCTGGGAGTCATGGTCGACGACCTGGTGACCCAGGGCGTGGATGAACCCTACCGGATGTTCACCTCCCGGGCGGAGTACCGCCTGATCCTCCGGGAGGACAACGCCTCTCTCCGCCTGACGCCCAGGGGCTTCGCGCTGGGGCTGATTCCTCCGGAGCTCAACGATGAGATTACGGGGAGAATCCGCGGCATCCAGGAGGGGATGAAACGGCTCTCCTCCCTCAGGATTTATCCCGGCGCAGACGTCAATTCCCGGCTGGAGGCCCGGGGCAGCCAGGCGATAAAAAATCCCGTCTCCCTCTTTCAGCTCCTCAAACGGTCGGACCTCTCCTGGGACGATCTGGCGCTCTTCTCCGATCTGCTGGAATCCCCGGACGCCCTTCCCGGCACCGCCGACCCGAAAATCCGGAAGCAGATCGAAATTGAAGCCAAGTATGAAGGGTATATTCAGCGCCAGCGGGAAACCGTGGCCCGCATGAAAGCTCTGGAAAGCCGGAAGATCCCGACCGGATTCGATTATTCGGCCGTTCCGGGCCTTTCCAACGAATTGAAGCTGAAGCTCTCCCGCGTGGAGCCGGAAACCATCGGACAGGCCCGGCGCATCACCGGCATGACCGAGGCCGCCCTGGCCGCCGTGACGGTCATGATCAAAAAGAGGGAACAGGAATCTCGGGGCCCGTCCCTTCATTCAGCCCAGCCCGGATGAACAGGATCAGCGCCTCGGCAAATCTCCCGGGAAGGGAGCCGGGACGCTTCCATCCTTTTTGTCCTCCACGATGGCTTCATAATTGCGTATTCCCACACCGGATTGAATAGGAATGCAAGGCGGAAGGATGGAAGCTTCACCGCTTTCTCCAGGTCACGGATGGAGAAGACGCGGAGGTCACGGCTCCGCAGTGCGGGCTTGATGAGGAAGCTGGAATTTCAATCCGGCAGCGGGAGATCATGATTAGGGCCGGTTATCAGCAAATCGAAGGGCTTGGAAGCGAAGGGTTTGCCCCGTTGCCCTGAAGGTGGAAATCGTGAGGGTCGGTGGAATATCGGCTTGACCCGCGGCAAAGGGGAACAAAGGAAGCGAAACGGATAGAAAACGAGGGCAGTCGGGAATTGAGCATTCATAATTACGAAGAACTGGCGGCGCTCCATGCCATTGCCAAGGTACTTGCCCAGCCGGGAGAATTGCGGGATCAACTGGAGCAGGTTCTCCAGGAAATGCACCAGCGCCTGGGAATGCAGCGGGGGATGATCTCCCTCCTCGACCGGGAGAGCGGCGAGGTCTGGCTCGATGTCGCCCACGGGGTCAACATCGAGGGGCTGGAGGTCTCTTACGCCCCCGGGGAAGGAATTACCGGAAAGGTTGCCCAGACCGGGCGTCCCATGGCGGTCGCCAATCTCGGGCAGGCAACCCACTTTCTGGACCGGACGGGGGCACGGCGCTTTCTGAACCGCTCGGAACTTTCCTTCCTCTGTGTGCCGATTGTTTATGACGGGCGGGTGGTCGGGGTCCTGTCCGCCGATAAGGCGGCCCTTCAGGTGGAAGACCTTGAGCGGGAACTGGCCATGCTTTCGTCCACCGCCGAGCTCATCGCCAAGGGCGTGCACATTCTGGCCCTGGAAGAGGAAAACCGCCGCCTCCGGCATATGCTCGGCCGATCGACCGTCCCGAGTAAGGAAATCATCGGCCACTCCAAGGTCATGCAGGAGGTCTTCGGCATGATTGCCCAGGTGGCCGATTCCAATACGACCGTCCTCATCAATGGAGAAACGGGAACGGGAAAAGAGCTCGTGGCTCGAGCAATCCACAACCGCAGCCGGCGGCGCAAAGGGCCGCTGATTCAGGTCAACTGCGCCGCCATGCCCGATACGCTGATCGAAAGCGAGCTCTTCGGCCATGAGAGGGGGGCCTTTACGGGGGCGCTGCAGACGCGCCGGGGACGGTTCGAAGAGGCCAATGGCGGGACCATTTTCCTCGATGAAGTCGGTGAGCTGTCCGCGGCGGCCCAGGCCAAGCTGCTCCGGGTGATCCAGGAGAAGAAGTTTCAGCCTCTCGGAGCTTCCCGCGTGGTTTCCGTGGATGTCCGCATCATTGCCGCCACCAACCGGAATCTGGAGCAGGATGTGGCGGCGGGAAAATTCCGGCCCGACCTGTTTTACCGCTTGAACGTCTTTCCCCTTTACCTGCCGCCTTTGAGGGAGCGGGGCAGCGATATCATCCTCCTGGCCGACCATTTCGTCTTGAAATACAACGAGGAAATGGGAAAAGCGGTGAAGCGCATCTCCAATGACGTCCTGGAAGCCCTGTTGAGCTATTCCTGGCCGGGAAACGTCCGGGAACTGGAAAACTGCATAGAACGGGCGCTGTTGCTGACAACGGGAAGTTCCATTGAAAGCGTCCATCTCCCTCCTTCTCTCCAGGTCCGGAGCCGGGAAGGAGAAAAGAAGGAATCCGGCAAGTTCAATACCCTGATCGAGGCCCAGGAGCGGGCGATGATCGTGGACGCGCTGAGGGAAAGCCGGGGAAATCAAAGTCAGGCAGCCAGACTCCTCGGCACGACAAAGCGCATCATTCAGTACAAGATTCAGAAATTCGGAATTGATCCCCGGCGGTTCAACCCGAAACATTCCGCTGCACACTCCGGCCGCGCCTGAGCCGGGAATTCCCCGATTCCCCCCCTGGCCTTCCGGATTTTTATACAATAATGTTCTTTTTTAATTATTTTGCACCATTTTGTTCTAAACTCTTGCTTTTTCGTCCCTTCCTTCGGCCCGTTTTTGTTACGGGACTCGTTTCGGCGCTCGTTTCGGGGCGCAACCCTGTGACTTTTTCCGGTTGAATTTGCTTCACCGCCCGTCGTTCCGCCATGCTTTTTGCCTGGCATGCTTCTGGCTTTTTTCCGGTCATATCTTCATTGGGAAATTATTTTTTCCGAGGAAGGAAACGCATCCCCTGAATAACGGATCTTCACAGGAGAAGAAAAGGAGACGCCCATGTACAATTGCCAAACAAAAGAAGAAGTACTGGAAATCGTGAAGGAAAAGAACGTCAGTTTCCTGCAGTTCTGGTTTACCGACGTCCTGGGCGTACAGAAAGTCTTCAGCGTCACCCCGTCGGAACTGGAGGAGGGGCTCACGGAAGGGATGGGTTTTGACGGCTCTTCCATTGAAGGGTTCTGCCGCATCGAAGAGAGCGACATGATCGCCATGCCCGATCCGGCAACGTTCCAACTGGTTTCCTGGCGTCCCGCGGAGCGCCCGGTGGCCCGGGTGATCTGCGATATCCTGAACCCCGACGGCTCTCCCTACGAGGGGGATCCCCGCTATGCCCTGAAGCGGGTTTTGAAGAAAATCACGGACCAGGGCTACACCTTCTACGTCGGTCCGGAGCTGGAGTTTTTCTATTTTACCAACGACCGGTCGCCGGACTTCCTGGACAGAGGAGGCTACTTCGACGGCCTGCCCATCGATCTGGCCACGGATCTGCGGCGGCAGACGATCTTCGCCCTCCAGGAGATGGGCATCCGGGTCGAATACTCCCATCATGAGGTGGCTCCCAGTCAGCACGAAATCGATCTTCGCTATGACGAGGCCCTCCACATGGCGGACAACGTGATGACCTACCGCTCCACGGTCAAGGAAATCGCCCGCCAGAACGGGGCGTACGCGTCCTTTATGCCCAAGCCGGTCTTCGGGGAAAACGGCAGCGGGATGCATACCCACCAGTCCCTGTTTCTCGGGGACAAAAACGCCTTTTTCGACAGCGCGGACAAGTACCACCTCTCGGCGCCGGCGAAGCATTACATCGCCGGACTGATGAAGCACGCCCCGGAAATCACGGCGATCTGCAACCAATGGGTCAATTCCTACAAGCGGCTGGTGCCGGGCTATGAAGCGCCCGTCTATGTTTCCTGGGCGCGGCGCAACCGGTCCGCCATGATCCGCGTCCCCATGTACAAGCCGGGCAAGGAAAAGGCCACGCGGATCGAGTACCGCTCCCCCGACCCGGCCTGCAATCCCTACTTGGCCTTTGCCGTTATGCTGGCCGCCGGGCTCAAGGGCGTGGAGAAAGCCTACGAGCTGCCGGAGCCGATTGAAGAGGACATCTATGAAATGGATGAAAAAGCCCGCGAGCGGGCCGGCATCCGCTCCCTGCCAGGCAGCCTCTACGAGGCGATCGTGGCGGTTTCCCAAAGCGAGCTCGTGCGGGAGACCCTGGGGGACCATATCTTCGCAAAATTTGTCGAAAACAAAAAGGTGGAATGGGACCGGTTCCGCACCCACGTCAGCCAGTACGAAATCGAGCGGTATCTGCCGCTGCTTTAAGGTTTTTCCCCGGGAAACAGATTCTTTTTCCCTGCCCGAGGGGGAACGCCGGCAGGAAGGAAAACCCTTTTCATAAAAAACGGCTTTCCTTCCGATTTATCGATTTATGAGGTTGCATTATTCTCCACGGTGCTGATATAAGGGACTCAGGCGATTATTTAATACGCAAGAATATCGATTGTTTAGGCTTCAAATCCCGGAGATTGCCGCCGATTGCAAAACGGCAAGGCCGGAAAAGCGGAGTGCTCCTTCGCAACCTTATCCCAACGCCCTGTCTGTAATGAACTCAAGACGCAAGACAGTGGAGGCGCAGGCGCGCCTCCGGACACAGAGGAACCCGTCGCAAAGCCGTCTGGAGGGGAACGCCGGGAGCGAAGCTCGGGATGACCCGGCAACTTGCCGCCGGAGGTTGCGGCATTTAGGAGAACAGCCATGACCCTGCTGAGGAAGCAGAAAACAGCCCTCCTGGTTCTGGAAGACTGCAGCGTCTTCCGGGGAGAGGCCTTTGCCGGCGCCGGCGAAGGCCTGGGGGAAGTCGTCTTCAATACGGGGATGACCGGTTACCAGGAAATTCTCACCGACCCTTCCTATAAGGGGCAGATCGTTGCCATGACCTATCCGCTGATCGGCAATTACGGGATCAATTTCGAGGATATGGAGTCGACCGGGATTTTTCTGGAGGGGTTGATCGTCCGGGAGTATTCGGATTTCCCGAGCAACTGGCGCTCCCGCCAGACCCTGAAGGCCTTTCTGGAATCCCACGGCAAGCTGGGGGTGGAGGGGATCGACTGCCGCGCCCTCACCCGGCGGCTGCGGGTTTCCGGCGCGATGCGGGGCATTCTGTCCACCCGGACCGACGACATTGAGCTTCTGCTCCAGCAGGTGCGGGCCTATCCCGGCCTTGTGGGGCAGGACCTCGTCCAAACCGTCACGTGCCGGGAGCCTTACCGCTGGGCAGGCGGAAGCATCCAGCCGGCAGACCGGGAGTCGACGTCCGGGAAAGAGATGAAACGGCGGGTGGTCGTTATCGATTACGGCGTCAAGTTCAACACCCTGCGCTGCCTGGAGGCCGAAGGATGCGAGGTGATCGTCGTTCCCGCCGGCTCCTCGGCCCGGGAGATCCTGTCCTGGTCTCCCGACGGGCTGCTCCTCTCCAACGGGCCTGGTGATCCGGCCGCCCTGTCCTCTCTGGTGGATACCGTCCGGGAATTGCTGGGCAGGCTGCCGATCTTCGGCATCTGCATGGGGCACCAGATCCTGGGACAGGCCGTGGGCGGCCGCACGGAAAAGCTGAAGTTCGGCCATCACGGGATCAACCAGCCGGTGAAGCGCTTCGCGTCGGGGCGGGTGGAAATCACCTCCCAGAATCACGGCTTTGTTGTTTCGCCGGAATCTCTGCCCGCCGAGCTGGAAAAAACGCACATCAACCTCAACGACGGGACCTCGGAAGGAATCGCCTACCCCTCCCTGAAGGCGTTCAGTGTCCAGTATCATCCCGAAGCGGCGCCGGGGCCGCAGGATGCATCCTATCTTTTCAAACAATTCATGGAAATGATGAAATCCTGGGAGGGCGGCCTTTCGCCGAACCCTTCCTGAAATCTGAGAGGCACGCCTTGATCCTTATTATTGATTTCGGTTCCCAGTACAACCAGTTGATCGCCCGCCGCGTGCGGGAGCTGGAGGTCTACTGCCAGATTGAACCTCCGGAAATTACGCTGGAGGCCATCAAAGCGCTCCAGCCGGAGGGGATCATCCTCTCCGGAGGGCCGGCCAGCATCTACGAACCCAACAGCCCCCGGGTGGACAAGGGGATCTTTGACCTGGGCATCCCCGTGCTGGGCATCTGCTACGGACTTCAGTACATGATCGATTGCCTGGGCGGCAGAGTGATCCGGTCTGCGAAGCGGGAATACGGTTTTGCCGAGCTTCATATCGCCCGGCGCGACGGAGGGGGCATCTTCGCCGGGGTATCGGAGGAAACCCGCTGCTGGATGAGCCACGGGGACACGATCGATACGCTGCCCGAAGGGTTCGCGATCACCGCCTCGACGGCCAACACCCGGGTGGCCGCCGTGGAGGATGGAAAGCGTCGGCTCTACGGACTGCAGTTTCACCCCGAGGTGGTCCATACGCCGGAGGGGAAAAAGATGCTGGAGAATTTCCTTTTCTCCGTCTGCGACTGCCGAAAAAGCTGGACCATGGCGTCCTTCGTCCGGAATTCCGTGGAGGAGATCCGGAACACGGTGGGAAAGGGAAAGGTCGTCCTGGGGCTGAGCGGCGGCGTGGATTCGTCCGTGGCGGCCGTACTCCTTCACCAGGCCATCGGCAACCGCCTGACCTGCGTCTTTGTCGACAACGGCCTGCTGCGGCAGGAAGAGGCGGAAAAAGTCCGGTCGCTTTTCAAACAGCATCTTCACATGAACGTCCGGTTCGCCCGGGCGAAGTCCCAGTTTCTCGCGGCCCTGAAGGGCGTGACGGACCCCGAACGGAAGCGCAAGATTATCGGGCGGGTCTTTATCGAGGTCTTCGACAGCGAAGCCCGCAGGATCCGCGAGGTGGACTTTCTCGCCCAGGGAACCCTCTACCCCGACGTGATCGAATCCCGCTCCGCCTTCGGCGGACCGAGCGCCGTGATCAAGTCCCACCACAACGTGGGCGGACTCCCCCGGCGGATGAAGCTGAAGCTGATCGAGCCGCTGAAGCACCTCTTCAAGGACGAAGTGCGCCTCCTCGGCAAGGAACTGGGGCTCTCCGACGACATGATCTGGCGGCATCCCTTCCCCGGCCCCGGCCTGGGCATCCGTATCATCGGCGAGGTCACGGACAAACGGCTGTCCCTGCTCCGCAAGGCCGACGCCATCCTCCTGGAGGAGATCAAGGCCAACGATTACTACGGCCGGCTCTGGCAGTCCTTCGTGGTCCTCCTGCCCCTCAAAAGCGTGGGGATCATGGGAGATCAGCGGACTTACGAGCATATCGCGGCGATCCGGGCCGTCACCAGCGACGACGCCATGACGGCGGACTGGGCGCGCCTGCCTTACGACCTGCTGGGGAAAATCACCAATCGGATCATCAACGAGGTCCGGGGGATCAACCGGGTCGTCTACGACATCAGCTCCAAGCCGCCCAGCACCATCGAGTGGGAATAACGCCTCAAGAAGAGAATCTATGCCGAAGCGGAAAGACCTTAAAAAGATCCTGATCATCGGTTCGGGTCCGATTATCATCAGCCAGGCCTGCGAGTTCGACTACTCCGGGACCCAGGCCTGCAAAGCCCTGCGGGAAGAGGGTTACCAGGTCGTCCTCATCAACAGCAACCCGGCCACCATCATGACCGACCCGGAAACGGCCGACCGCACCTACATCGAGCCCATCACCCCCGAAGCCGTGGAGAAGATCATCGCCCTGGAGCGGCCTGACGCCCTGCTGCCCACCCTGGGAGGCCAGACGGGGCTGAACACCGCCGTGGCCGTCGCGGAAAGCGGCGTCCTGGAGCGCTACGGCGTGGAGATGATCGGGGCCTCCCTGCCGGTCATCCACAAGGCGGAGGACCGGCAGCTCTTCCGCAGGGCGATGGAAGCCATCGGCCTGCGGGTGCCGCGAAGCGGGTTCGCCCGGACGATGGAGGAGGTCCTGGCCGTCGCCGAGGAGATCGGCTTTCCCATCATCGTCCGTCCCTCCTTCACCTTGGGCGGAACGGGCAGCGGCGTGGCCTACAACCGGGAAGAGCTGATCGAGCAGGGCCGGGCGGGGCTCGAAGCCAGCATGATCACCGAGATCATGCTCGAAGAGTCGGCCCTGGGCTGGAAGGAATACGAGCTGGAGGTCATGCGGGACCGGGCGGACAACGTGGTGATCATCTGCTCCATCGAAAACCTCGATCCCATGGGAGTGCACACGGGCGAATCCATCACCGTGGCCCCGGCCCAGACCCTCACCGATGCCGAGTACCAGCGCATGCGCAACGCCGCCATCGCCGTCATGCGGGAAATCGGCGTGGAAACGGGCGGATCGAACGTCCAGTTCGCCGTCCGCCCGGACACGGGGGAGATGATCGTCATCGAAATGAATCCCCGCGTCTCCCGCTCCTCGGCCCTGGCCTCCAAGGCGACGGGCTTCCCCATCGCCCGGATCGCCGCCAAGCTCGCCGTCGGCTATACCCTCGATGAGCTCCCCAACGACATTACCCGGGAAACCATGGCTTCCTTCGAGCCGACTCTCGATTACTGCGTGGTGAAGATCCCCCGCTGGCCCTTCGAGAAATTCCCGGAAACGGAGGATGTGCTCACCACGTCGATGAAATCCGTGGGCGAGACCATGGCCATCGGCCGCACCTTCAAGGAGGCCCTCCAGAAGGCCGTGCGCTCCCTGGAAATCGGCCGCTTCGGGATTGCCGAAACCCTGGCGCCGGACCTTCCCAACCGAGAAGAGCAGCTCAAAGCCAAGCTCCTCACCCCCAACTCGCTGCGGCTTTTCTACCTGGCCGCCGCCTTCGAAGCGGGGATGACCCTGGAAGAGATCCATGGCCTGACCCGCATCGATCCCTGGTTCCTCGATCAGATCCGCCAGCTCATCCAGGCCGAGGCGATCATCCGGCAGGAGGAACCGTCGCCGGAGATGCTCCGGGAAGCCAAACGCTGGGGCTTTTCGGACCGGAGGCTGGGAGAGCTCTGGGAACTTCCGGAAGGGGAAATCCGCTCCCGCCGCTATTCCGAGAGCCTGCTGCCCGTCTACAAGCTCGTCGACACCTGCGCCGCCGAATTTGAAGCCTACACTCCCTATTACTACTCCACCTATGAGGAAGAAAACGAGGCGCGGCCCTCGGAAAAGCCCCGGGTCCTGATCATCGGGGGCGGCCCGAACCGGATCGGGCAGGGCATCGAGTTCGATTACTGCTGCGTCCACGCCTCCTTCGCCCTCCGGGAGGAAGGCTACGAAAGCCTCATGGTGAACTCCAACCCGGAGACGGTGAGCACCGACTACGACACCTCCGACAAGCTCTTTTTCGAACCGGTGACCCTGGAAGACGTCCTCCACATCCTTGCCTGCGAAAAGCCGGAGGGCGTCATCGTCCAGTTCGGCGGACAGACGCCGCTGAACCTGGCCAAAGGCCTGGAGGACGCGGGAGCGAAGATTCTCGGCACCTCGCCCGATTCCATCGACCGGGCGGAAGACCGGAAACGGTTCCAGGAGATCGTCGATAAGCTCAAGTTGAACCAGCCGGACAATGCGACGGCGACGGACGTGCCCGGCGCCCTGGAGGCGGCGGAGCGCATCGGCTATCCCGTCCTGGTGCGGCCATCCTATGTCCTGGGGGGACGCTCCATGGAGATCGTCTACGATGCCGACAGCCTGGCCCTGTTCATGGAGCGGGCCCTGAAGGTCTCCCCCGACCACCCCATCCTCATCGATCAGTTTCTGGAGGACGCCATCGAAGTGGACGTGGATGCCATCAGCGACGGAACGGAAACGGTGGTGGCGGGCATCATGGAGCATATCGAAGAGGCGGGAATCCACTCCGGGGACAGCGCCTGCGTCCTGCCCACCATGAGCTTCTCCGACGAATTTCTCGCACTGATCGAGGAGCAGACGAAGCGGATCGCCCGGGAGCTGCAGGTCATCGGCCTGATGAACATCCAGTACGCCGTCAAGGACGGCATCCTCTACCTGCTGGAGGTCAATCCCCGGGCTTCGCGGACGGTGCCCTTCGTCAGCAAGGCCATCGGCGTTCCCCTGGCCAAGCTGGCGACGAAGGTCATGCTGGGGCGGTCCCTCAAGGAGCTCGGGTTTACGGAGGCGGTTCGCCCCCCCCATGTTTCCGTCAAGGAGGCGGTCTTCCCCTTCAACCGCTTCCCCAACGCCGAGATTGTCCTGGGTCCGGAAATGAGATCCACCGGCGAGGTCATGGGGATCGACGCCTCCTTCGGGCTGGCCTTCGCCAAATCCCAGATGGCGGTGGGATTTGCCATTCCCCGGTCAGGGCGGGTCTTTATCAGCGTCCACGACGACCACAAGGAAAAGATCGCCCCCATCGCCCGGCGGTTCCGGGAGATGGGCTTCGAGATCCTGGCCACCCGGGGAACGGCGGCGTTCCTGAGCAGCCACGGCGTTCCGGCGGAGGCGGTCCACAAGGTCAGCGAAGGGCGGCCCCACATCGTCGACCGGATCAAGAACGGCGACGTGGCCATTGTGATCAATACCAGCGTGGGCAGGAGGCCGACCAAGGACGCCTATTTCATCCGGCGCAGCGCCCTGACCTGCAACATCCTCTATTCCACCACGATCGCCGGGGCGGGAGCGCTCTGCGAGGCCGTTGCCGCCGTGCGCCAGGGGGACTGGGGGGTGAAGTCCCTGCAGTCCTATCATTTGAAGGAAGCCGGGGATGAAAAATCATGAATCCTGATCTGTCTTTCCCTGAAGATAAACCCCGCGAGGCCTGCGGCGTTTTCGCCGTCTATGGACACCCCCAGGCGGCGCGGCTCACCTTCTTCGGACTCTTCGCCCTGCAGCATCGGGGGCAGGAAAGCGCCGGCATTGCCGCGGCAGATGGGTGCATGGTCCGCGCCCATAAGGGAATGGGGCTCGCATCGGAGGTCTTCGGCGAAGAAAGCCTGGCCCGCCTGCCCGGCAACCTGGCCATCGGTCATGTCCGCTATTCCACGACCGGCTCTTCCACGCTGTCCAATGCCCAGCCCTTCGTGGTTCATCACGGGGAGGAGTATTACGCTTTGGGCCACAACGGCAACCTGATCAATGCCGAGTCCCTGCGCCGGGAGTTGGAGGACAGGGGCTCCATCTTTCAGTCCACCATGGACAGCGAGGTGATCGTTCACCTCATGGCGCCGCACCTGAAAAACGGCATCGAGACGGCCCTCAAGGCCGCGCTCCGGAGGGTCGAGGGGGCCTACAGCATCGTCATGCTGACCCGGAAATCGATTATCGCCTTCCGGGACCCCCGGGGGTTCCGCCCCCTGTCGCTGGGGCGTCTCGACGACGGCTGGGTCGTGGCCTCGGAGTCCTGCGCCTTCGACCTGGTGGGCGCCCAGTATCTGCGGGATGTCGAGCCCGGGGAGATCGTCATCATCGACGAGGAAGGGCTGCACAGCCTGAAGCCTTTTCCCCCGGTGACCCATTCCCACTGCGTTTTCGAGCTCATTTATTTCGCCCGGCCGGACAGCCAGATCTTCGGGCAGAACGTCTACCTCTGCCGGAAGCGCTTCGGCCACGCCCTGGCTCAGGAATACCGGCCCGACGTCGACTTCGTCATGCCCTTCCCCGATTCCGGCAACTACGCCGCCCTGGGGTACGCGGAGGAGAGCGGGTTTCCCTTCGAAATGGGGATGATCCGCAACCACTACGTGGGGCGGACGTTCATCCAGCCGACGCAGCCCATGCGGGATTTCGCGGTGCGGGTGAAGCTCAATCCCGTGAAGCCCCTGATGGCGGGAAAGAAGATCCTGATTATCGAGGATTCCATCGTCCGGGGGACGACCAGCCGCAACCGCGTCCGCTATCTCCGGGAAAACGGGGCCAAAGCCATCCACATGGCGATCAGCTGCCCACCCACTAGGTTCCCCTGCCCCTACGGAATCGACTTTTCCGCGAAAGGAGAACTCCTGGCCGGGCAGCGGGCCGTCGAAGAGGAGATCGCCCGGTTCATCGGGCTCGACTCCATGCACTACCTGAGTCTGGAGGGGCTGGTCAAAAGCGCCGGGGTGAATCAGGATAACTTCTGCCTGGCCTGCTACACGGGGAACTATCCCCTGCAGCCCCCGGGAGAGCTTCAGAAACTCTGCCTTGAATAACACGGATGCCATCCTCGGCGGCCATCTCCGCCGCCTGACGGGCCTTGCTCCGGCACACTCCTGGATGAGCCGGCAGCAGCCGCACGGGATACCCTTCCTGCCCTGCCGAAGATTGCCGCTGTCCGCGGTCCCTCCCGCTTTCTCCCTTAAAAAAGCACTTCGACGGTGCGTCCCTCAAGCTCATAAAACCTGGCGATTGTGCCTCCATACCGGCCTATTTGCGCAGAAGAAACTTGACAACCTCACGGCGATCACGTACTGAATATGGTACGGCTAGGAGGAAAGGGAAAATGACGACTTTATCGGCATCCGAAGCAAGAAAACGGCTCTATAATTTAGTAGACGAGGTCAAAGAGTCACATGAACCCGTCCAGATCGTGGGCAAGAGAAGCTCTGCCGTTCTCATATCGGAAGAAGACTGGAAGGCGATTGAAGAAACACTCCAGCTTGCTTCCATTACAGGGATGAGGGAATCCATCAAGAAGGGCCTCAGGACACCGGTAGAAAAATGTTCTGAGGAACCCGGCTGGTGAGTTGGCGACTGGTTTTTACCAAACAAGCTCAGAGAGACGCGAAGAAGATTGCACGATCCGGCCTTAAACCCCAGACAGCAAAACTTTTAGAAATACTGCAGAATGATCCTTACCAGAACCCACCGCCATACGAGAAGCTGGTGGGTGATCTTACCGGCGCCTTCTCTCGAAGAATAAATATCCAGCATCGTCTTGTCTATCAGGTGCTCGAAGACCTTAAGACCGTGAAAGTAATCCGTATGTGGACACATTACGAATAGAGCGGAATTTGCTTTTACGCAAAGCTCGCGTCATGCATCAAATTCTCAGCTTTGGATTCGCAATTTTCCGGCAATCCCCAACAGACCAGCCAATCCGGCCCCTAGGAGGAGCAGGGGGGAAGGTTCTGGGACAGGCGATACTGCGAGCCCTTACTGCAGGTGATCGACTTCGATGCCGGCATTGTCGCTGATCCAAAAACTGGAAATTCCGCCTGTGTTTATGACACCGTAAAAGCAATCCTCTCCCGTCTGGCCAGCGACGGACCCATCTGCATTATTGCCGGTCATGATTCCCAGAGAAACGCCATCCTGGTCAAAAGCTTCAAAAACGATAGGATTTGAGCCAGCGGTCCATACGATGCCTGCATGCGTGGGGAGTGAACCAAGAACCTTGGAATCAAAAGTGAAGGTGATGCCTGGCCGTCCATACGCCCACAGGGAATCTCCATAGTGCCCATTGCCAACGTTGTTCGTGCCGTTGATGACTCCATCATCCGTATCAATGGAATCCCATAACCCCGGACCGAAATATCCCTTGCTGTTGATCATCAGACTCATGCCACTGGCAGTGAACCCAGGAACGTTGAGTTGGTGATCTTCGAAATCCTCCAAGTAGAAGTAGGAAAAGCTCATGCCTTCAAAGGGACTGTCTTTGAAACTGAGAGGCGGAACAAAACAAACAGCCGAGGCAGAATCACATGACTCTGCCTCGGCTCTTAATGTCCACGCTTATGAACATCAGATGTGCCATGCTTGGTATGGGAATGTTTATAATCTTCGAGGTGTTCATCATGCGCTCGTTTGCCTGTTGCATCCGTATGAAGACGTTCTACATAATGAGTGAATTCAACGTACGCCTCGACAAATTCCCGACCCTGTTCTACGCTTTCATCTTTGTGCTTGTACGTAGCCGCTGTACGCTCATAACGCTTCTTGATACCGGCAGCTACATCATCGATGATCCGTTTTACCAGTGCATCTGAGGAATCGCCCGCCAGGGCTTTGTCAGCCTCGACAATAGCCGGTTCTACCTCACCTGCCGGCTTCAATCCGGTAAAGGGTGCACCTTCGCCCGCTCGATGGATCTTGACGAGTGTCTCAAAGAACTTCCTCTCCGCCGCATCAGCATTCTTCCCTTGGGCACTGATTGCCTCGGCGAAGGCCGCACGAATAACCTTTTCATCTTTGTGCTTTACCCACTTCAGAACCGGCGTGACATCTTTTGCCTCCAGCGCCTTCCGCGCATCTTGAATAACCGGCCCATCCAAAGTATCGCAGTGAGCGGCAGCAAAGCTGTAAATTCCAAGGGTCAGCGCTATCATGATAGTCACTATCATAAGTCTGTGAGCCAAATGTGATTCCGTTTTCATCGTTATATTGCTCCTATAACGGTAAAGCAGCTTGCCCACTCCAGTCCGCTCCTTCTCTATTCTCTCAAAACCTTCAAATCGTTCGTCTTGTGTTTTTTCTTCGATGCTACTCTTTCTGCTCGTGCCTTGATTATTTGCATTTATACGGATTAAAATGGTGAAAACAGTACCCTTTGGGGTCCATGCTGTACGCACTTTCCGCATCCATCATGCATATCCCGATCATATTCCTCGAAACTTCTTCATAATCAGGACGTTTTTCTTCTTCGATCTTGCACTGCATGCATATGGGTTCGTGGTCGTAAACTGAAAGAATCCTGTCATCCTCTCCCTTCATTGAGCGGCCACACCGCGGACATTGAATCATACACATGATTTTATCTTTCCAGGGATCATTCATGGCTTTTCTCCTTTATTCTAAGTAAGTTAGATGTGGATCTGTCCCTAAAAACCAATCCTCGTGTGAAGTATATCATTGAATCCAGAACACTTTCAATATTTCCCTAAGAAATAATTTCGGATCCAGTCCGTTCATTCGGGACTAACCCTCACGCCTAAAATAGGCGCAACGAATCATGAAAATAATCAATCAGTTGAATTTATTTTCATATAAATTTTCATGCCGGGGCGGCACCCTCAAACGATGAAAATTCAGAGATTAGACCAGATGCCATTTTGCAAACATAACTCTATAACTATTTGTATTTATTAAATAACATTGAGCTTCTCCGAGGAATTTCTTGAACGGATCGACCGGCAGACCAGGCGGATCGACCGGCAGACCAGGCGGATCGACCGGTTCATCGGGCTCGATTCCATGCCCCACCTGAGCCTGGCAGGGCGGGTCAAAACGCGGGCGTGAATTGCCATGCCTTCTGCCTGGCCTGCTGCACGGGGAATGAACCCCTGCAACCCACGGGAGCGCTTCACAAACTCCGCCTCGAATAACCAGGATTAACGGGGAACAAATGGTGGCCGGTAAACCGCTTCATGAACGCGGCATAGCAGTACCGGCAGGCATGGCTGCAGCCCACATAGGGATTGAGGGCATAGTCGTAGACCTGGGATTTGGATAGGACGGATTTGGCGGAAATCTCCCGGATAATGATGCCTCCCCCCAGCTCATAAAACCTGGCTATTATGCTTCCCTGCCGGTCTGTTTGTTTACGACCCCCTCAATGATACAAGGGGTTTCCGGCAGCCCTAATCCCTGTTTGATACAGAAGGGAAAAGATCATGTCCGCACGTGCCGAGATCTCGTTTTCCGTATACCCAACTCCCGGAAGGTTGACGAAAAGATGCTTGATGATTTCCGCCCGGACCTGGGCCTGGGCCGAGGCTTTTTCCCGCCAATGATCGATCTGGAGTTTGTCGGATAGCAGTTTATCCAACAGTTCTTTGGCCACTTTCTTAATCCGTTCCCGTTCGGGTCGGGTCAGAGCGTCCTTCTGCAAAAGGTCAAACACAGCCAACTGGTCCTCGTTTTCGAGTCCTTCGCGCAGGTAACGACGCTCTTCCTGGTCCAGGCCATCATTGAACCTGAACAGATCGTCAAACACCTTCTGCACTTCCACCGCATCTTTGTCCTTGTTGTATTCCTCCACAATCTCCTGGTAGCGCTCGTAGAGATCCACGCGGGTCGGATTGGCAGCGATCATCGCCTCAAGCCGCTTTTCAATCTTCTCCCGCAGATTGAGCATCTTGATACTGGGGCACTTTCGCTCAAATTCAGCCTGAAGACGGCTGACGTCTATTCTGGTCAATTCATAACGTGCCGGACGGTCATGGGCGGTCGGAGTTTCAGTCGTCACCGCCGTATCGACCACCTCATAAAGTGCCTGGAGCATCTCGCTAATGTCGGGAGTTTCCCTGCTTTCCTGCAGGCGGTTATAGATGGCGGAGATTGCGTTCTCCTGCCTGTCATAAGCATACAACCCGTCATTGGGGAAAAGGCCCCGAAAGCGGGCGGCAATATCATCGGCCATGACTTCAAAAGTCTTACGCCGTTCATCCTTCTCACAAACCGCATTGACTCCGCGCAGGATGAGCGCTTGTTTGTCAAACCCGGTGGCGGCAATGAGTTCATCGAGATTGAATCCGCAGGCAGTCAGGAATTCCTGTGCCGTTTGGATCGATTGGCCGTATTCAACCAATGCCTCCGTATCGTCTCGAAGAAGATCCGGGTCATTATCCTTGCGACTCCCGTGGGCAAAGGTCGCCAAAGCCTGGCGGAGACTCTTCAGCATGCCGTTATAATCGATGATAAGACCATTCTTCTTGCCTCCACCCACCCGGTTCACCCGGGCGATGGCCTGCATCAGCGTGTGCCCTTTCATGGGCTTGTCCAGATAGAGGGTGGCTAGGCACTTCACGTCGAAACCGGTCAACCACATGGCGCAGACAATGACCACCCGGAACGGATGTTCCGCCTTTTTGAACTCCAGGTCCAGATCTCGACGGACCATTTTTTCCCGGTGGGCAACGATGTCCAGTCCCCATTTGCGAAATTCGGCCACTTCCCCCTGTTCAGGAGAAACAACCACGCAGATCTCCGTTTCCTTCATCCATTCCACCTGGGCGCGGCTCACTTGTGTGAACTTGTCTGGTCTCTTGCCGCGCACGGCAAAGGTGCTTTCCTCAACGGCCACCTTTTTATCCAGTTCCTCCCAAGTGGCCTTCCAGGTCTTCGAAATCCGTTCATACATCTTGACGCAGGTGATCTTGTCCAGACAGACCACCATCGCCTTGCCGGTTTGCCAGCGCTGATGATAGTGCTCCACGAAATCATCGGCTACCTTGTCGAGTCTCGTCGGAGAGGTCAGGATCGGGTAGTCCCGGGCCAGCTCGCGGTACAACTTCTCCTCCTGGTCCGCATCCAGTTCTCCTGCTGCCCGAGCCGCATCGATCCGTTCATTGATCCGCCGGTTGATCTCTTCATCGATGATCTTCAGTTTCTCCCCCCGGTTTTCGTAAAACAGCGGGAGGGTGGCCCCATCCGCCACAGCCCGCTGGAAGTCATAGATAGAGACATATTCCCCGAAAACTTCGCGGGTCAATTGTTTCTCGGCGTGCTCGATCAAGGGGGTGCCAGTGAAGCCTAGAAACTTGGCATGGGGGATGGCCTTGCGCATGTTGAGCGCCAGGCGGCCGTACTGGGTTCGATGGGCCTCGTCGGAGATGACGATGATGTCCGTGCGCGGGCTGTAAGCTTCATCCACCAATCGGTGGAATTTGTGAATCAGACTGAACACATAGCGATGGTTTTCTATCAGAAGCTTCTCCAGTCCCTTGCCGTTTCTGGCCTTTGCCTTCTTGTTGGTGGCTGCGCCACAGCCGGTATAGGTTCGGAAAATCTGATCATCCAGCTCGTTCCGGTCGGTCATGATGACAAAGGTGTATTTCGCCGAGAGCTTGCGGTGGATCTTCTCTGTCAGAAAGATCATCGAGTAAGACTTTCCTGATCCCTGGGTATGCCAGAACACTATAATACTCCCCAAATTCTGGACAGGGTAATAAGGTGCATGATAGCCTGCCAACATCCTGAAGGAGGCGGGAATTATGCCCAGCATGCGGCGAAAGCACGATGCAGCATTCAAGGCCAAGGTAGCCTTGGAAGCATTGAAAGAGGAAAAGACTCTTGCGCAGATTTCCAGTGAATATGGAGTCCATGTCAATCAAATTCGCCAATGGCGACAGCAGCTTCGTTCCATGATTCCGGAATCATTTTCAGAGAGACGTAAAAAAGCGGAAAAGGACCGTGATGAGCTGGAAGCGGAACTTTACCAGCAGATCGGCCAGCTCAAGGTGGAGCTTGATTGGCTTAAAAAAAAATTTCAATCTCTCGGTCGCCGATAAGAAAAAATGTATAGAATTGGGCAATCCCATGATTTCCATCAGTCGTCAATGTGAGCTTCTGGATTTGCCACGATCATCCTATTATTACCATTCTGATCGGGATGACAGTTTCAACGAGTTGCTCATGAAACTGATCGATGAGAAATATACCAAGGCTCCGTTCTACGGGGTTCCCCGGATGACGGTATGGCTGCGGTTGCTTGGGCATGATGTCAATGTGAAACGAATCCGCCGCCTGATGCATCGTATGGGAATCCAGGCAATTTATCCAAAGCCCCATTTAAGTCGGGCTGATGAAGAGCATAAGAAATATCCCTATCTTCTCAGAGGAATGGATATTCACCTTCCTGATCAGGTGTGGGGAACCGATATCACCTATATCCGGATGAACCGGGGTTTTGTCTATCTGGTGGCGATCATGGATTGGTTCAGCCGATACGTTCTATCCTGGGAGATTTCGACCACCCTGGATAGGGAATTCTGCATACAAGCCCTGGATAATGCGTTGAAGATTTCAAAACCGGAGATATTCAACACCGACCAGGGATCTCAGTTTACGAGCATTGACTTTACCGATCGATTGAAAAATGCCGGCATCCGGATCAGTATGGACGGCCGAGGCCGGGCTTACGACAACATCTTTGTGGAAAGGCTCTGGCGGACAGTCAAATATGAAGAAGTCTATCTGCATGACTACCGCACCGTGCTCGAAGCAAAGCACTTATTGGCTGAATACTTCCGATTCTACAACACCGAACGGAACCACCAGGCGTTAAATTATCGGACCCCTTATGAGGTCTATTTCAAAGAACCATTTAACCAGGCTCTCAGGAAAGTTTCCTGATGCACCTTATATCAACCTGTTTTCTGTCTTGACAATGGGGATAAGTTCA
>CAZKRB010000055.1:0-20852 GCA_964555065.1 uncultured Syntrophus sp. | reverse complement strand
AAAAAGTCCCTGCTGAGCATGCTTGAGGCATTTGGCGATGTCATTCTCGGTGTAGGTGATGCCGCGCAGCATGCGAAGATTCGGATACGCACGGGAGACGAGTTCATGAAATCCGCGAATCACCCGGATCTGCGCATCCCCAGAAACAATTTCGATGTCGTAACCTGCCACGAACAGCCTGGCCTTGCCCATCAGGTTTTGAACGCGCTGCTGCAGTTCGGCATACCGCTCCCGGTTCTGGAAGCCCTTATCGGTCAGGATGCGTTTGACAGCCTCCTGCTGCGTGATCGAGATGTTCTGGCGGATGTATTTCTCAGTCCGCTTATACATGAGGATGTCGCGAACGAGGCGTTCATCGGCAGGCATCAGGACCAGCAGCTCGTCCCGGCCCATGCTCTGCATCCGCAGGATGGACTCGTTTTCGGCGTTTTCATGGAACGGACTGATGATGTGGATGGCCAGCTCGTACTCCCGCCCATGTAATCGATCATCGAGCTTTCTGGAAAACGGGTAATCCTGGCCATTCTCATCATAGCGGATCTTACGATTCTTGATGATATGGTCGAAAACGATCTTTTCAAGTTCTGCAGCGACATCAGAAGATTCCACTTCAGTGTTCTTGATCTCCTGCTCAACGTCTTTTTCCTCGTCGGTCAAATATTCATACTGCTCACCATTACGCTTGATATAGGTCTGTAGCTCCAGAAGATTCAAGGCTTCTTCGACATCCCGGCGCAATGCAGGAAGATCCTGGTCGAATCCCTCCCGCATCAGCACGCAGAGGTTTCTTATCGTGGTTTTGAACTCCCGCACATACTTGACGAGAAACAGGGCCTTCAAGAGCCGGACGGCGAAGGGATTGTCTAGGTTTTTTTCTGCCGTCAGGACAGCCCTCTGGATCTGGGCTTTGAGCGATGACCGGAGACCTTCGAACATGAGATCAAAGGTGGCGAGCCGTCCGATATCCTGCACGGCGATATGGACGGCAACCTGCTGGAAGACACCGAGCATGGAACGCTCTCCAACAGAGCTGTGCTTGCCTTCAAAGGCATTGTGCTCTGACAGGCTCTGGATGGCTGCCTGGAATAAGGTGAACTGGTAAGGAATAAAGGGATAGCTGTGAATGAAGTGATCCCGATCCTGGAAATTCCGGTATGTTTGCGACCCATCAGCAAAATCAAAGAGGGTCTTAAAGTTGTTGCACTGAGCGTGATAGATTCCCGACAACATCTGGACGCCGGTCTCGTTTTTCATCAGAAGACGCTTCTGAATCACTTCGGCGACATCCGCGCTGGTCAGCTTCATCCGGTTGGCAAACCGCGCCTGTATCTTGGAGAAGTCATTGCTTTGCCGGATGGTCATCTCTCCGACAACGTCCTTCATGTCTTCCTGGGCAGTGACGATGATCCATGCCCGGCCACGGCTCTTAGTCGCCAGGCTTTCGGCAATCGTCTGAAGGTTGGTCATCAGCTTGATATTGGAGGCGATATACTGGCCTACCTCATCGACAAAGAAATTGAGGCGGAAGGCGGGGCCTTTCGATTCTACATAGTGATGTACCCTGTCGGCGAAGTCCTCGATGGAGACCTTGTACTGGCTCCTGTATTTATCGAGAATCCCTATGGCGGATGATTTTTCATCTCCCGTTACCCTTGCATAGGCCTCCGCAATGTTGGCGGATTCCAGCAGAGCCTGTTCTCTGCCCACTGTCCAGTCCTTGCCGGAAACGTCTTTATAGACCTGTTTGTAGTTCTCATAGATTCCCCGGCTGTCGAGATCACGTTCGAACTGGGCTATATGCCCTTGCTTTCCATAGTAGCCGCACGTTTCGTCAAAGACCTTGACAAAAACGGCAAGGAGGGCGTCTGTCTGGGTTTTGCTGATGACGTCGGCCTTCTGATCGATATTGAAGAGGATGCTCCTGGAAGGAATGGCAACAGCCCGTTTCAGGTCGCCACGCAAAATCTCGTTATCCTGAAGACCCGGCTTGGAAAGGAACATGTCCAGAACAGGAATGCCGTCAATAGGACGGTTTTCCAACAGGAGGGCCAAAATTTTCAGCAGATGTGACTTCCCTGAACCAAAGAATCCGGAAATCCAAACACCGTTTGCCCCTGCATAATTGTTATAGGCGTCGAGAAACGCCTCCAGCCGCTTGGAGACTTCATTGGTCAGGACATATTCCTCGACCTCAAGGCGAAGACTTGCTTCATCGTCGGCCTTGATGACCCCTTCAATTGTTCGATTAACCGGTTTCGTGAAGATGGTGCTCATATCCATCGGCTGCCCCTATTCAGAATTCGCAGTGAAATATATTGAATGCCCTATAGTATTTATCGTCATGGAGCCGTCCAAACAGATCGAGGGAAGCCCCGTTTTCCAGAGAATGAGTATAAGCGCCCGGGAAAAACATGACGGTCGGCTTTTCCTTGGCTGTGCGCTGGAGGTTGTTCAGGACATTGTGAGAGCGGATATATGGAAAGACCTCGCCGACGCCGGTTATGAACAGGACGTCGAACTCGGAACAGCTCATCCGCTTGGCTATTTCAGGTATCAGATGAGCTTCCGAGTCCAGTACCCCCTGGAGCAGTTCCTTCAGCTCGTCCTTGGAAACCGTAGGCTCAACCTGGAGTATCTGCTCCAAGATGCCACGCTCCTTGAGAAGTTCCACAGCCATGTCATAGAGATTGATTTCCAGTATGCGGACGCCAGCCTGGTTCAATCGATTGATCAATTGCCTCTGTATCCGTGCCATTTCAACGGCTTCCTTCGGTTCGTAAGGGCAGATAAAGAAGGGAATTTCATTGCCCAGTCCCTGTCGCTTCAGGAAGCGATCGCTGGAAATCAGCGCCAGGAGGTGCTGAAATCGTTCCGCAAGAGGCCTTCTTTCCATATCTGGCGTCATTTCAGGAGCTCCTTGATTTCCGCATCGGATGCCGGGAATACGGACAGGTCGGCCGGCAGAGCCTTCCGTACAGTTTGAGCCACACGAGGGGTAAGCATCGCCGGATTGATCCTGTTGCCCTTTGTCAGCAGCTCTGCCTCCCGCAGCATTCTAAAGACAACCTGACGCAGCTTGAGCTGGGTCTTTTCTGTCAGTCGCTCCAGTTCCTCATGACATTCTGCCGTTGCGTTGAAAAAGGCATCATAGTCTTCCTTGTATAGATCAAAGTTCAGGCTGAGATATTTTTCCCGGATCACTTCCACGGCAAATTCATAGATGAACCGATAATGTCTGCAGATTGCAAGCCAGAGGATTTGGCGCTGCTCCTGGATGGTTCCCTCGGTAAGAATCATCAGTTCGTCAATACTGAGCCGCCCGAGGCGAAAACATATCTCCCTGCAGATCCTGGCTGAACTACTGATTGTCCGTGCCTGAATCAGGTTGTTTTCAACGGCTTTACGTCTAACAAGATCCCAGTCGAGAAAATCCAAATAGAGGGCAGCTATCTCTACCGATTCGCGGATATAGATCCCCCCGGTGGTAAAAGACATGACGTATGTTGATGTAGTTTTATCCGAATACATTCTGCACGCATAATGTTATCCAGATAAAGAGCGCAAATGAGAGCGCGTGCGGCGGCAGTCACTGATTGGCCCCTTTACTGGATGTCAAGGGGAGTGAATTGGTAAAAGCGCCATATCACAATTCTCAATATTTATCAATGCGTATGAGATTTTGTTGCTTGATCGATATCGGTGGTTATTGATGTTGTTTTGGATAATTTTGAATCGCTGCCATCATCAAGCCCTTTGCAGCCCGTCTTCTGGGCGTGCTGCTTTGATTTTGGGTACTCCTGACACACCCTGGGTTTAACATCATGAATGCGGCAAATATATTTTTCTTCTCCCGGCAATTTCCTTAACCACGGACATCGGGAGACATCATCACCAGTTCTGGGATTTATCCAAATATCATACACGTAATTCACATCGCCGAGATCAATAGGATCGACCCATTCAAGGATGTCGTACCGCTGATTCTTTTTCCAAATATCTATGTCCGAATCGTCCACGGAGCCTTGATTAGCATCGCTGAGGTTAAGGCAGCAATTCCCGCATTGTTTACATGTAAATCCTTCTGGCGGCATGTGAGACCCCCATATGCAATATCTAACGTCAAGAAATTTCAAAGCATATATATTGCATGATCATTTACCTTGCTTTATGTACGTATAACTATTTTGAGGATGCAGGGGAAAACTATTGGATAGAGAATATGAGGTGATGGATATAGAATCTCAAGTCATAAACTATCAAAAAAAGTATATTAATGATAAACTTAATTATTTTAATAACTTACAGATTTATCTTATGACTTTTGGATCTTTTGTTTTGTCCGATAAAAAATTAAGTGAATGGGAGCTACCAATTTCAAATGAGGAATTGAAAGAGACAGGGAGAAGAGTCAAAAGTGCTTATTCAAAATGTAAAGTTTTTTATTATGAAGAAGAAGTTGAGGAAATATATAAAGAAATGGCATTTGGAGATACTCTTCCTTCTCGAATAAAGGAAATTCCTGTTGAAAACCCCCGAACTCTTCTCGAACTATTTGGTTTGTGTGATAAATTATGTGAATTTTATCAGATTATTATACACCGTGGGTCTTATGCCAATTTTATCAACAACGACAACATAGAAAAGTTAGGAACAGGCATAATAGAAAAGGCGTATGAAATGATAGGCTATTGGACGGCTAGGGCAGAAATGTCTAAAAGCAGTATGCCGGGAGTGTTGAAAAAAAAAGCTGACAAGGAATTAAAGAAAGTAAAATTGCAAAATATCCGCAAGAAATATCCCCACCTTGAAGCAGATCCCGTGCAGAAGATCGCATTTTATGCCGACGCGATGAAAGAGACAGGCCTTACAAGTACCCGCAGAATAAATGATTTGCTAAAAGAGTTGAATTTAAAAAAGGAAAAATCGGCGTAATTTCGAAAAACCATCGCAATTTCGAAAATACATCGTAATATCAATAGATTACATTCTTGTTTTGTGGTTTTATTTTGCCCGTGAAGGTTATCGTTGTTTAACGATTCTCTTCTCGGGTTTTTTTTATTCCGTAGATCAAAATTTCAGGAGGACGGTTCACGATGGATGACAAGTTAGATTTTCTTATTAATGCCAAGACAGGAAAACATCGGTTGATGGATGATTCCGATGAATTATTGACGATTGATGGTCTCGCCGAAAAACTGAAGGTACCAAAATCATTTCTTTACTCGCCTGCGCGGCGGAAGGGACCTGATGCCATACCCTGCATTAAGATTGGAAAATACCTCCGGTATCATCTGCCATCAGTCCGGGCTCACTTAATTAAACAAAATCAGAGGTGTGAATAATGGCAAAAGCTCTTCGAAAAGAACCGTCGTCAAAACTTATGGTATACCTTGAGTTTTCCAAAACAGGCTATCTGAAGGTCGTGAGTCTTAATGCCGAGACAGCACCGATCAGGTGACCCTTGAAAGGGCACTGCATAGGATATTTAAACCCATTCATCTCTCTTGGATCAGGAGGCTTTTCAAACGATAAGGCATGGGCGGCAAACAGGAACAGATCAGTGGTGGATATATTATTCTGGCACGACAATTATCGAAAAGCGAGATCATGGAAAAGCCCCCTTTATATTTAAAACTATGGGTTTGGTTGCTTTTGCAGGCAAGCCATACCGACCACGGAAATCTGAAGAGGGGGCAGCTTTTTACAAGCCTTGAACAGATGAGAAATGTCATGGCGTACAAAGCCGGATTCAGGATCATAAAGCCAACAATAAAAGAAATTCGTGGATTTATGAATTATATCATGATTTCCTCTATGGCGGTCACCATGAAGGGCACACGAGGAACACTCATAACTATCAAGAATTATGATTATTATCAGAATTTCTTGAACTATGAAGGGCACAATGGAGGGCATAGAGAAGGGCAAACTAAAAACAATAAAGGGAATAACAATGAAGGGAATAAAAAACCTCTCGCAGACATCTCCTCTGAAATATCGGCTATGCGAAAAAGATATCCGGATCACGAAATAATTGATCAAGCGTTCGCGGCGATATCATCAACTAGAAAGACAAAGCGAATTGCCGACAGCGTAAAGCTGTCTATTTTAAAATCATGGGACCAATATCCATGGGAATCGGTAGTGGCCGGAATCAGAGTCTATCTTGAAAAAAGATATGCCGATCAGGGGAAGGGTGAAGCGTATCTCCTCGGAATCATCAGGAGCAACCCAAGTGGGGCGAAGGACAGCATAAATAAGCCAATTATTCCAAAAATTCCAGTCCTCGAAAATAGAAAATGCCCACGATGTGGAAAGATGGTTCTCGAATGTGATCTTACACCAGATGGTTGTGTCTATTGCGAATCTAAGAGTTATCTTCGAAAATGGGAATCGACAGAGAGGCAGGTAAGGCTATGAAAAATATAGAACGTGATCCCTCTTTGCAAAAGGTCATGCCGCATGACCCAATGGCTGAGAAGGCCGTGATCGGCGGATTGATTCTGGATAATAACTCCCTGGCAGATGTCCTGGAAGTTGTATCTCGGGATGGCGAAGATTTCTACCATACGGCCAATCAAAAGATATTCAAGGTCATAACTGACCTGACTGACAAGGGAACCATCGCCGACTCCATCACAATTTGCAGTGCCTTGGAAAGTCGTGGGGATTTGGCCAAGGTTGGCGGACACCTATATATTAGCGAGCTTCTCGATTCCGCCATTTCATCGGCTAATCTTTTGCATTATGCCAAGATTATTAAGAGTAAATCTATTGAACGCAGGATTATTTCTGAAGCCTCAAGATTAATAGAAATGGCATACAATCCAGCCCTTCCCACCCAGGATATTCTTGCAGTGGCACAAAAGACAATTCTTTCACTGTCTTTTTCCAATGAACATAAGACTCTCCAAATTGCAAAAGATGTCGCTCTCCGTGCGCACAAACTTATCGAATCCAGGTATGAGAGAGATGACGGCATGATTATCGGATTGCCCACTGGATTTCACAACCTTGATGAACTTACAGGCGGATTGATTGACGGCGATATGTGGGTGATCGCGGCAAGACCAGGAATGGGCAAGACGGCCCTTGCCGTTGATATCGCATACCATGCCTCCCTCAGTGGTTACAGAGTGGTGATCTTCTCTCTCGAAATGCCCAGTAAGTCATTAATGATCCGTATTTTATCTGGGATGACAGAGATTGATTCACGTCTGTTGAGTCGGGGATTAATCCAAGAGCACCAATGGCCTAAATTGGCAAAAGCAGCCGAAAAGATAGGGAGGACCAAACTGTACATTGACGATAAAGCCAGTATTACTCCCGTTGAGATATTGGCAAAATGCCGGAAACTCAAGAGCGACCCGGGGCTTGATTTAATCGTTGTCGACTATCTTCAGTTGATGAAACTCCCTGGAAATTATGATTCCCGGGAACAGCAGGTGGCGGAAATAAGTCGCAGTATGAAGATGATTGCCCGGGAACTAAATGTTCCGGTAATGGCCCTCTCCCAGTTAAATAGAAATGTGGAACAAAGGATAAATGATAAGCGTCCGGGGTTAGGGGACTTGCGCGAATCCGGGGCCATCGAACAGGATGCCGATGTCATTGCCTTCATCTACCGTGATGAAATGTACAACAAGTCTGATGACAACCCGGAAAAGGGACTGGCTGAGATCATTATCGGAAAGCATCGAAATGGGCCAACAGGTGCAGTGAAGTTGAGGTATCACGACAAATATACCCGATTCGAAAATATGGACCAACGGGAAAGAAAAATTTATCGACATGACCAAAACAGTAAGGCGGAAAGTCCTTTTTAACAAGTTGGCGATGGGTGGGAATTTTGAATTCTTCCGATCAATTACGAACAATGTGGAAGCGCTATTTTAAGGCATATAACCAAGGTAAACGGTTGCCGTTCCCGGATATTTTGCGCGGTCTGACTTGTGGCGCGAAGACCAGGAAGGGAACCCCTTGCAAGCAGAAAGGGTTGTACAACAACGGCAGGTGTCATCTCCACGGCGGGTTAAGCACGGGACCGACAACGCCGGAAGGGAAAAGGATGTCTTCATTTAACTGGAAGAAGCGGAAAATCTTTTCAGGAGAACGAACCCCATGACTGGACTGGAAAATACTAATTTTTCGAAAAGGTCTCTGACAAGGCAATGAACGAACCCCATGACAACCTCATAAAACCTGACCTTGAAGAAGAAAAATCATTGACCGACAAATTAACGCCGATGGAAGCGGTCCGAGCCTATTGCACCCAATGCCTGGGGCTCAAACAGTTTAACGCGGATCAGGTAGGGAATTGCCATGGGGATCAAGCACTAAGTGGTCCATGCCCTTTCTTTCCTTCCCGGTTGGGAAAGAGACCGTCAGTCATTGTATTTCGGAAGTTTTGTATGGACTGCATGCAGGGATCAGTTTCCTGCGTGGCGGCCTGTCCTGCTGAATCTTGTCCTTGTTACCCGTACAGGTTTGAAAAGAATCCGGCGAGAAAGGGGCAGGGGAGGAACAAAGAACAGATGAGAATGGTTCGTGAGTCAGTAAATTGCAGCCAAATTTCCCTGTTCCCAGGCTAAGGTATAGGATGAGCCATCTCACCTTAACGGCCGCCATAAAAAATGAAAAATGATGGCTGAAGGAAATTACAATTTTTCAGGTTGGATTATGGATTTGTATTTCTTCAGAAGGTCCTCAATAGCTTCTTCCAGAAGATCATTTTGGCGCTTATTCACTTCCACAGAAAGAAATTTTAATTTCTTCACGAGATCATTGTCTAGCGTGGTGTTGTAAGGGCTTCGATTTTTTTCCATAACTTCGTTTATCATGTGGCTATATGGCAGTCAATAATTTTATTGACAATATGTCTGTATGGTAGTATTGATAGCAATATATCGATCTAAGGCAAAGAGCGGCGCAACCAGAATTATTTCAAAACCCCTGGGAGGAAATTATGGCATGCATAGCAAAACGTCGGGATCGGTGGGTTATCGACGCCTACGACCAACACGGCAAAAGGTACCGGAAGACTTTGCCTGCGGGCACCACAAAGGGACGGGCGCGGGAAATTTTACGAGAGGTAGAGGAAAAGATTGAGCGGCGGACATTCGCCCATGAAAAGAAAATCCCATTCTTTTCGGAAGTGGCCAACTACTGGTTGGAACATAAAAGGCCGAACGTTAGAATCACAACCTGGGAAATGTATAAGGGACATCTGAAGCATCACTTCAGTGACTTGGATAGGATCAGGATAGATATGATCTCCACATCTACCGTTGAGAAATGGATAATCAAACGACAAACGGAAGGTATGTGTATTGGTATGCTGCGAAAAATCATTGTTACCTTCAATCAGATCATGGCCTATGCAGTTCGGCACAAGCTGATCGACAGTAATCCTGTAAGAGATGCGGAAAGGCCACGGAAGAAAATGGATGATGTTGTTAAAGGGAACATCGCAGTTTTAAATCCTGATCAAATCAGAGCTTTTCTTGACGTTATAGAAGGCCAAAAATACCGGACGTTGTTTCTTACTGCGATTATGACAGGTGCTCGCCAAGGAGAAGTTTTAGGATTAAGATGGTCCGATGTGGATTTTGATAAAAAGCAAATTCACATCCGACGAACATATAATCATGAACGGTTTTTCACTCCCAAAACAAAAGGGTCCATCCGTTCGATAGACCTCTCGCCAATGATGATCCTGGAATTGAAAAAATGGAAGCTGGCGAGTGCTGGAAATCACGACACTCTTGTTTTTCCCAGCGAGGTGGGATCACCTATCGCTCCTCAGAATCTGACAAGACGTTATTTCAAACCTGCATTAAAAGTGGCTGGCCTTCCAGAAATTCGCTTTCATGACCTAAGGCACACTTACGCAAGCCTATTGATAGAACAAGGGGAAAATATAAAATATATTTCCAGTCAGTTAGGCCATTCGTCAACAACGATCACCCTTGATGTATACTCTCACTTGATAAAAACTGAAAATCAAGATGCCGCGTGCAGGTTGGAAAAAACCATTTTTGAGAGAAATGGTCACAATTTAGTCACAAAAGAAAAAAAGGACTTAACCATCTCTGGCTAAGTCCTTGATTTAAATGGTGGGTCAGGACAGAATCGAACTGTCGACACTCGGATTTTCAGTCCGATGCTCTACCGACTGAGCTACCGACCCAACCTGATGTCGGAGTATCTTGAAAACCTGGGTGAGTGATTATCGGATGTGCCCCTCTTTGTCAAGGCATTTTTTGCTCGGCCTCCGGCTGCGGGACTTCTTCGGGCTGTGAGACGTCTTCCGGCTGCGGGACTTCTTCCTGCCGGCAGATCACCAGGGTTCCGGCGAGTTTGTCATGCCACCCCTGTTTTTTCCTGTCGAAGAGAATCCAGAGGAAGCCCAGGAAAAAAATCAGGCCCGAAAAAATGTAACCCACCCAGCGGAGAAAGGCGATGCCCGGCGTCATTTTCTCTCCGGAGACCTGGATCACCTGGAGTCCGAAGAGCATCTTCCCCGGCGTCTGTCCCGTAGTGCCGTGAAAATAGGTAAAATAGAGCATTCCCAGAAGATGGGTCGTTCCGTAATAGAGAAAGAGAAAACGCTCCATGATTTTATCCGGATCGAGGTGGTCAAAGCCGGCTCTCAGGGCGAAAACACCCACCAGGAGGAAAAGCAGGTGGATCAGAAACAGGATCGTTTTGTCCACCAGGAAGGCAAGGCTTCTTCTCCAGAAGCCCCCGTATCGATAAAGCATCTTTTATATTCCCTGTTATTTTAATCTATTCCGGTTCCTGGAGACCGCTTTCGAACAGGCCGGCTTCGTACTGAAGAATGGCCAGGATGGCGACCGCCGCCGTTTCCACCTTGAGGATCTGCTTCCCCAGGCTGACGGATACGAACCCCGAGGCCGTCGCCGCTTCGACCTCTTCGGGAGTCAGGCCTCCTTCGGGCCCCACGATGATTGAGAAGGCCCCGGCATCAGAGGATTTCTGCAGCAGATCTTTCAAACCCTGCCGGGATTCCTCTTCCCAGAAGATCAGCTTCAAGGCGTCCGGCTCCATTGCCTTGAGAACCTCGGAAAGGGGAGCGATTCCCGCGACGGCCGGAACGTCCGCCCGGCGGCATTGCTTCGCCGCTTCCTGGGCGATCTTGCGCCATCGCTCCGTCTTGACGCGCGCCTTTTCCGGGGTCAGGACGGGAACGGAGCGCGAGGAAGAAAAGGGCCGGATTTCATCGACACCCAGCTCCGTGGCCTTCTGAACGATGAAATCCATCTTCTGGGCTTTGGGAAGCGCCTGGATCAGGGTGATCCGGCCGGGCCGGGCCGGTGCACGGTTCGCGGCGATAATCTCCAACAGGGCCCGCTGTGCGGTAAGCTCCACGATCACGGCGGAGTACTCCCGCCCTCGGCCGTCGAAGAGGGTAAGGCGGTTGCCCGGCTTCATCCGCTGGACGGACCGGAGGTAGTGCAGGTCGCCTTCCGCGAGGGAGCAGCAGCCGCCCACCGCCAAGGCGCCGGGATGATAGAGCCGGGGAATGGTCAAGGCCGGTCCGTTTCTTTTTTCAGCACGTAACAGACCCACTCCTTGTCCGTGACCGTGGACTGGGGAATCAGCGGGGCATGGAAAAAATGGGTCTCCATGTCGCCCTGATTCTGGTCGATGATGCCGGAGAGGATGAGATAACCTCCGGGACGCAGCAGGGAAGTCAGGTGATTCCTGAGCTTGATCAGCAGCTTGGAGGTCAGGTTGGCCACGATGAGGCTATAGGCGCCCTGGAGAGTTGAAACATCCTCCTGGGTGACGGCAACGCGATCATCCACCTGGTTGATGACGATGTTTTCCCGGGCGATTTCAGCGGCCTTCGGGTCGATATCCACGCAGAGGACCTCCGTGGCCCCCAGTTTCGCGCAGGCGATGCCCAGGATGCCCGTTCCCGTTCCCGCATCCAGGACGGTAAGCGGTTCGGGGGTGCGATGGGAGAGAATGAGGTCTTCCATGGCTTCGAGGCACATCCGGGTGGAGGCATGCTGGCCTGTGCCGAAGGCCATGCCGGGATCGATTTCAATCACGATATCGCGCCCCTGTGGGGTGTAGCGTTCCCAGGTCGGTTTGATCACGATGTCGCGGCTGACCCGGAGCGGCTTGAAGTATTTTTTCCACTGTTCCCCCCAGTCCGGGTCCGAAATGACCTCCGTGGCCAGTTCCGGGGCCTCCAGCCCGGGAAAGATCTGGGAGAGGCCGGCAACATAGGTCCGCAGGGAGACGAGGCGGTTTTCCAGGCGCACGTCGCAGGGCAGGTAGGCGTTGACCGCTTCCTTCGCCGGCGCTGCGGGGAAATCCTCCGGGTCCGCCGGCACCGGCTCTTCCTGGAAGACACCCTCCGCACCCAGCTCCGTGACGAAGTTGGACAGCGCATCCACCAGCTCGGGCGGCGCGGTCAGTACGATTTTCAACCATTTCTCCCTGCTGTTGCCCGGATCTTTACCGGTACGGCTCGGCATGTTCGGCCTCCTGCTGAGGAATCGGAATCGGTTCCGCAAGTTTCCCTCTTTTTTTATCGATCCTTCCGTCCATTTCACATGAAAAGACGGCTCCAGTTTATAACCTCTTTCCGTCGATATTTCAAGCAGCTTGAATTTTGCCGGTCATCATGGTAGCGTCACTTTTCTTTGGTTTAGATCCTCGGATTTCAGGGATTTGTCTTCATGATGAAATACTACCCCGTTTTCTTTGACCTGAGAGGAAAAGTCTGCCTCGTCGTCGGCGGTGGAGCGGTTGCGGAGCGCAAGGTCCTCCGGCTTCTGGATTGCGAGGCCAAGGTCCTCGTGGTCAGCAAAGCCCTTTCGCCGGAATTGCAGACCCTCCGGGAAGAGGGGCGGATCCGCTGTCTAGAAGCCCCCTATGGCGCGTCCTGCCTGGACGGGATTTTTCTGGTCGTCTGCGCCACGGACGAACGGGAGACAAACGCGCAGGTGATGCGGGACTGCCGGAGCCGCGGGATTCCCGTCAACGTGGTGGATGATCCGGAACTCTGCGATTTTATTCTGCCCTCGATCGTGGAGCAGGGGGGGCTGACGATCGCCGTCTCCACGGGGGGAAAAAGCCCGGCCCTGGCCAGGCGCCTGCGCGAGGAACTGGAGCGGCAATATGGACCGGAGTACGGGGAGCTGCTTGAAATCATGGGGGAGCTGCGGAAGCGCATCGTGGGGAAGGGAGGTTCTGCGGAAGAAAACCGAGCCCTTTTCGAGGCCGTGGTTTATTCTGATGTCCTGGAAGAGCTGCGGAAAGGGAACCGGGAGCGGGCCAGGGCGAGAATTTTCGAACTGACCGGTGAAGACCTGGAAGTGAAGGCGACATGAACACCCTGTTCTTCAAACTGGCTTTCGTCGCGTATCTGCTCAGCACCCTCGGCTATGGAACTTCCCTGCTGGGAAAGCGGATCCGGATTGCGAAGCTGTCTCTGTGGCTGATGATCGGGGCCTTTCTTCTTCATTCCCTCTTCCTTGTGCAGCGGATGTTTGAAACGGGACAGACGCCCCTGCTGGGGCTCCACTCGGCACTCAATTTTTTCGCCTGGGTCATGGCGGGAAGCTTCCTGGCTCTGCAGTTCAAAACCCGGACGGTGGTCCTGGGCGCTTTCGTCTCACCGGTGGTCTGCCTGCTGATGATTTATGCCAGCCGCGGACTTCAGGCTGCCGTTACGATTCCGCCTGCGCTGCAGGGGAGCCTGGTACCGTTCCATGTGACTCTGTCCGTGGCGGGTGAGGCGCTCTTTGCCGTGGCTTCCTGCGCAGGCGCCATGTATCTGCTTCAGGACCGCTTCCTCAAGCGCAAGAAGGCCGGGCGGATCAGCCGGCTGCTCCCGTCGCTGGGAGACCTGGACCGGATCAATCATGTCTGCCTGCTGTGGGGCTTTCCCCTGCTCACCCTCGGGTTGCTGACCGGTTCCCTCTGGGCCCGGCTGGTTCTGGGGAATTCGTGGCACTGGGACCCGAAGCAGGTCTGGACTCTTGCGGTCTGGGGAACTTACGCTGTGCTGCTCCACCAGCGCCTGGCCATCGGGTGGAAGGGCCGCAAGTCCGCCGTCTTCTCCCTGCTGGCTTTTTTTCTCTTCCTGACGGCCTTTCTGGTGGAAAGGGCATTCTTTACCACCTTCCACAGGTTTCTCTGAGGCATGGGCATTCTCCTTCTGGGCATGAGCCATAAAACTTCGCCCCTGGCGATCCGGGAGCGGTTTTCCCTTTCCTGCGAAAATCCGGGGCATCCGCTGGAGGCGTTCCGGCAGCTGCCGTCCATCCGGGAATCCCTCTATCTGGCCACCTGCAACCGCGTGGAGGTGCTGGTCCGCACGCCGGATGAGAGGGAGCTGGAGACCGGGGAAGCGTTGAAGGGACTGCTGGCGCAGCGGGGGGGGATCGCCCGGGCGGAACTGGAGCGCTGCCTCTACGCCTTGACCGGGTCCGAAGCGGTGCGCCATCTCTTTCGGGTGGCCTCCAGCCTGGACTCCCTGGTCATGGGGGAGGCGCAGATCCTGGGTCAGGTGAAGGAGGCCTACCGAGAGGCGGTGGCGCATCAGGCCACGGGGATCCTGCTGAATCGGATCCTCCACCATGCCTTCCAGGTGGCCAAGCGGGTGCGGACGGAGACCGGCATCGCCGAAAACGCCGTGTCCGTGGGGTACGCAGCGGTCGAACTGGCGAAGAAGATCTTCGGGCGTCTGGACGGCAAAAGCATCCTCCTGGTGGGGGCGGGGGAAATGTCCGAGCTGGCGGCCCGTCACCTGCTTAACCAGGGAATATCGTCCGTTTTCGTCGCCAACCGCACCTATGTCAGGGCGCTGGAACTGGCGGAGGCGTTCCAGGGAGAGGCCGTTGCCCTGGAACGGCTGCCCGAAGTTCTGAAAACGGTGGATATCGTGATCAGTTCCACGGGAGCGCCGGATTACGTGCTGACCCGGGACATGGTCGCCGCCGCCCTGCACCGGAGAAAGAACCGTTTCCTCTTTCTCATCGATATCGCCGTCCCCCGGGATATCGACCCGGCGGCGGGGGACATCGACAACGTCTACCTATACAACATCGATCATCTCCAGGAACTGGTGGATGAAAACCGCAACGTCCGCCGGCAGGAGGCGGGCAAGGCCGAGGCCATCATCGAGGAAGAGGTCCGGAAGCATGAGGCCTGGATGTCCAGCCTGGAAGTCGTGCCCACCATCGTTCAATTCCGGGAGAAGATCGAGGACATCATGAAAGGGGAACTGGAAAAATCCGCCCCCTGGCGGCAGGCGCTCAGCGAGGCCGATCAGCGGCACGTGGAGGGACTGGTGAACTCCATCGTCAACAAAATCCTCCATGAGCCCACGGCCTGTCTTCACGAGGAGAGCCGGAAGCGGAATGCCCCGGCATACGTCGCCGCCCTGCGGCGGCTCTTTAAACTGGATTTAAAGGAAAATAAATCCAAGTGATTGATTATTTACATCCTTCGCTGTGCCCGTGCCGGGCCTGAGGGGTCGTAGAAGAGGAGGAGAAGCGCATTCGACCGTCATTGAAAATCGGGACCCGGGGAAGCGCCCTGGCCTTGACCCAGACGCGCCAGATCGCGGCGCTGCTGAAGAGTCGATATCCCCGGATGGCCATTGAACTTGTGACCATCCGGACCAGCGGCGACATCCTGAAGGATGTGCCCCTGGCCAAAATCGGGGGAAAGGGGCTCTTCATCAAGGAAATCGAAGAGGCCCTCTTGGCCGGCGCCGTTGACCTTGCCGTCCACAGCATGAAGGATCTGCCTGCCGAGCTTCCCGAGGGGCTCCGGGTGACGACGGTTCCGGTGCGCGAGGACCCCCGGGATGTGCTGATTTCCCGAAAATACCGACAAATGGACGATCTGCCGGCGGGAGCGCGGATCGGGACGGGTTCCCTGCGCCGGGGCGTGCAGCTTCGCCACTGGCGGCCTGAATTGGAGATCGTGCCGATCCGGGGCAACCTGGACACCCGGATACGGAAGCTGGAGGCGGATGAGTTCGACGGGATCATCGTGGCGGCGGCAGGAATCCGTCGGATGGGCTGGGCGGAGCGGGTGACGCAGTTTCTCCCACCGGAGAAGATGCTGCCCGCGGTGGGGCAGGGCGTTCTCTGCCTGGAAACCCGCAGTGGGGAGGAAGAGCTGGCCGCGGGGCTTGCCTTCCTGGAGGATGGGCGGACGCGGCGGGAAGTGACGGCGGAGCGGGCTTTCCTGAGGCGCCTGGGGGGAGGGTGCACGCTGCCCGTGGCCGCCTTTGCGGAAGAGCGGAACGGGGGACTGACGCTCCGGGGGATGGTGGGGAGCCCGACGGAAGGGACGATGATCCGCCGGGAACTCCGGGGGCCGGCGGAGACGGCCGTCGACCTCGGGACGGAGCTGGCGGAGCGCCTCCTGGATGCCGGCGGACGGGCTCTGCTGGATGCGCTGATCGATGGGGCGGGTTAGAGCTCGGAATGAAAGCTTCCACGCGGCAAGAAGGCGCAACGGCATAACGAAGGCGGTACACGATGCGACGCGGGCGTATGGCGGGGAGTCGACAAGGCCGCCGAGGCGGAAGGCGCTTTGAGTGAGAACGGGAACAGGGCGGAGCCGATGCTTTCATGCACGATGGCCGCTTCGCCGCCCGCGGCGGCCGACGGGTCGTTCAAAAAAATTCAGGACGGAAATAGGGCAGGGAATGGATGCGATGAGCACAGCGGGCAAGGTTTACATCATCGGCGCCGGGCCGGGAGATCCGGGGCTGATGACGGTGAAGGGGCTGAAATGCCTCCGGGAAGCGGAGGTCGTGATCTACGACCACCTGATCAACACCGGCATTCTCGATCAGGTCCGGGAAGGCGCCCACCTGATTTATGCGGGAAAAGAAGGGGGAAGGCATACCCTGTCGCAGGAGCAGATCAACGCGAAGCTGGTGGAGGAAGCGCGTCAGGGGCGGGTGGTGGCCCGGCTGAAAGGCGGCGATCCCTTTGTCTTCGGGCGGGGCGGAGAAGAGGCCGAGGAACTGGCCCGTGCGGGCATTCCCTTTGAAATCGTCCCCGGTGTGACCTCGGCGATTTCCGTTCCGGCTTATGCGGGCATCCCCCTGACGCATCGCCGTTTTACTGCGACCCTGGCCTTTGTAACGGGTCACGAAGATCCCCTGAAGGAGCAGAGCGAGATCGACTGGAAGGCCCTGGCCGGCATCGGAACCCTGGTCTTTCTGATGGGGGTGCGCAATCTCCCGCGCATTGCGGCCAGCCTGATCGCCCAGGGGAAAAACCGGTCGACGCCGGCGGCGCTGATCCGCTGGGGAAGCACGGTGGATCAGGAAACCCTGACCGGCACATTGGCGAACATTGCCGAAAAGGCCGAGGCATCTGGATTCAAGCCGCCGGCCATCCTGGTGGTCGGTGAAGTCGTCGGACTGCGGAAGGATCTGAACTGGTTCGAGACTCAGCCCCTTTTCGGCAAGGGAATCGTGATCACCCGGCCTGAGCCCCAGGCGGCTTCCATGGCGGCCCTGCTTCGGGATGCCGGGGCGCGGGTCATCACCTTCCCCACGATCCGGATCGTTCCCCCAGAAAGCTGGGACGGGCTGGATTCGGCGATCCGTCATCTGGAGGACTATGCCTGGCTGATTTTTACCAGCGCCAACGGGGTCCATTTTTTCCTGGAACGACTGCACGCTGCAGGCAGAGACCTGCGGGATCTGAAAGGAATCCGGCTTTGCACCATCGGACCTGCCACGGCAGCGGTGCTGGAAAGCTGCGGTCTTCGCGTTGATCTGGTCCCGGAGACCTACCTGTCCGAAGGCGTGGTGGCGGCCTTTGAACGTTTTGCGATTTCCGGACAGCGGATTCTTCTTCCTCGAGCGGAGAAGGCCCGCGATGTCATTCCCGAGGGACTGGCGAGTCTGGGGGCCGTCGTGGATGTCGTGACGGCCTACCGCACCGAAAATTCCGGTCGGAAGCCAGCGGAACTGGCGGAATACCTCGAACGGGGGCAGGTGGATGTCCTGACCTTCACGAGCCCTTCGACGGTGACGAATTTTCTGGAGATCATGGGGGCGGATTTTTTTCCCCTCCCAAAGGGCGTCCGGGTGGCCTGCATCGGGCCGGTGACGGCCGCCGCCGCTGAAAAAGCCGGCCTGCCCGTGGATATCCTCCAGGAAACCTACACCGTTTCTGGACTGGTGGAATCACTCAAGGCTTTTTTTACCAGAAGATAGCCGTCATCGGAGCTCTTTCGCGTTCGTTGTCTCCAACGCCAATCCAAGTAACCAAGTTTTCTTTTGAGGAGGGATACCTTTATGCTGGGGACTTTTCCGAAACCCGTCGTTGTGGTCAGTAAATGCCTGGGCTTTGATTCCTGTCGCTATGACGGGTCGAGAATCGATTCGCCCTTAGTGGAAAAGCTGAAGGCCCATGTGACCTTTCGCCCGGTGTGCCCGGAGGTGGAAATCGGATTGGGCGTGCCGCGCAAGCCCATCCGGATTGTCTTCGATCATGGGGTCAACACTCTGGTGCAGCCGGCCACGAAAAAGGACTTTACCGTGGCGATGCAAAGCTTCGTTCAAACCTTTCTTGATTCCCTGACCGAGGTGGATGGATTTCTCCTGAAAAATCGATCACCCTCCTGCGGCATCGGGGATGCTAAAATCCACGACGGCTTCGAAGACGGGGCCCGCACCTTCAAAGGCAGCGGGTTTTTTGGCGGCGCCGTCCTCGATAAGTTCGCCGGGCTTCCCGTTGAGGACGAAGGGCGGATCCGGAATTTTACCATCCGGGAGCATTTTCTGACCCGGATCTTTGCCTTCGCCCGCTTCCGGCAGGTGAAGGAAAGCGGGGCCATGAAGAGCCTGGTGGATTTCCATTCCGTCCAGAAGCTCCTGTTCATGGGGTACAATCAGGCGCAGATGCGCCTTGCCGGCAAGGTTGTCGCGAACCATGAGAGAGCGGACTGGGAAACGGTGATCGCCGGCTACGAAGACCGCCTGAAGCGGGTGCTGGCCAACCCGCCGCGTTATACGGCGATGATCAACGTCCTGCTTCACGCCTTCGGCGGCTTTTCGGAGGTGCTCTCGAAAGAGGAAAAGGCCTTTTTCCTGGAGAGCATCGAAGAGTACAGGGACGAACGAATCCCTTTGAGCGTCCTGCTTCATATCCTGCGGGCCTGGTCGATCCGCTATCGGAACGATTATCTCCTGGGGCAGACCTTTCTCCAGCCTTATCCGGCTGAACTCGTGGAGATCACCGATTCGGGCAAGGGCAGAGAATCTTAATGCCTCAGCCGGCGGACCCCCGCCCCGCAGGAGGAAAAAGCCCTCTTCCCCTGACTTCCAGGGTTCTGCGGGCCCTGCCGCCGGGGATCTGGGCACTGGGTTTCGTCTCCCTGTTCATGGACATTTCCTCGGAGCTGATCCACAGTCTCCTGCCGGTTTTCATGAGCACGGTCCTCGGGGCTTCCATGATAACCATCGGCATGATCGAGGGGATTGCCGAGGCCACCGCCTCGATCACGAAAGTCTTTTCGGGAACGATCAGCGACGCCCTGGGGAAACGCAAGGGGCTTGCGGTGCTGGGCTATGGCCTCGCGGCGGTGACCAAGCCGATCTTCCCCCTGGCCGGCACCATAGGCTGGGTATTTACCGCGCGGTTTCTCGACCGGATCGGCAAGGGAATCCGCGGTGCGCCGCGTGACGCCCTGGTGGCGGACCTTACGCCTCGCCAGCTGTGGGGGGCGGCCTATGGGTTCCGCCAGTCGCTGGATTCCGTGGGCGCTTTTCTCGGTCCCTGTCTCGCGGTGGCCTTCATGGCGTTGCTTGCCAATGACATTCGCGCCGTGCTCTGGGTTGCGGTCATTCCGGCCTTTGTCTCCGTTGCCGTGCTCATTCTGGGTGTTCAAGAGCCTGAGCGTGCGGAGACTTCCCCCGGCATTCAAAATCGGTTCACCCTGTCTGCCATTCAACAGCTTCCCCTCCGGTACTGGCTCATCGTGCTGCTCGGTGCCGTATTCACCCTCGCCCGGTTCAGCGAAGCCTTTCTGGTGCTCCGCGCCCTGGATGTCGGGCTGGCCATTGGCTACGTGCCGCTGGTGATGATCGTCATGAACATCGTCTACGCCGTTTCCGCCTACCCGGCCGGGATCGCCGCCGATCATCTCAACCGCCGCACTCTGCTGATCGTCGGGCTGGCCATGCTGATTGCCGCCGATCTCGTCCTGGCCGCAGCTCGCTCACCACTGACGGCCTTTGTCGGCGCAGGATTCTGGGGGCTGCACATGGGCCTCACCCAGGGGCTGTTTGCCAAACTGGTGGCGGACGTCGCTCCGACTGAGCTTCGGGGCACCGCCTTCGGCCTCTTCAATCTGGTCGGTGGCGGCGCTCTTCTGCTGGCCAGCGTTCTTGCGGGGGCGCTGTGGAACACCCTCGGTGCGCCCGCCACCTTTGTGGCCGGGGCGGCCTTCGCTGCTCTGGCGGCGTTCGGGCTGCTCGCTTATCGAAAACCGCTTCAAACCGCCGGTGCGGGAGAGAAGTGATCATGGCTGAACGGTTTGTCAGCGAAGCCATTCTCCCCGTCGTTTCCACATGCGACACCTTGCGCATGGCGGTCGGAGAACCCGGATTACCCCGGGAATTCCTCTGGAGAGGGCAAACGATCGAGATCGATGCGGTTCTCCGAACCTGGCGCGAAACGGGCAAATGCCATCACGGCAGCCCCGAGCGCTATGTGCGCAGACACTGGTTCGAGGTGCTTACGGTGTCCGGGGACGTCATGAAAATCTACTTCGAAAGACAGCCCCGCCGCGGAAGGAAGGAGCCCCGCTGGTGGCTCTTCAGCATC
>CAZKRB010000054.1:0-21121 GCA_964555065.1 uncultured Syntrophus sp. | reverse complement strand
AGGATTCCGGCAGCTCCTGGGCATCGAGGTTCGTCTTCAGGATGGATTCGATGCTCTTGTAACTGTAAGCTTTCAGAAGGATGGCGCGGCCGCACGCCGCTTCCAGCCGTTCGGTTGAGTAACGTTTTGCCGGTCTCATGATCCCCAGGCAGGAGCTCGGGATGCTTCGGCTCTCCATGATGCAGGAAACCATCTGCCGGGTGTTGGGGCCGGTTTTACCCGCCCAGTCCATGATCCGGGAGGGGGTCCATTCCAGGTATTTCTGATGGGCCTTGGGCATATGCTCCGTCAGCGTGGTGTGCTTATATTTTTCAGTGCTGCGCGCATGGCTGGCGACACGCCGGTTTTTGAACAGCACCTCCACGGTGGTCGCCGTCAGCCACACTTCCACCTGTTCTTTTGCAAGCTGGTAGGGGACGCTGTAGTAGTGGCCTTCAACTTCGATATGCTAGTCGACGTTCACCTCAGGCCAGCCCCTTCAATTCGGTTTTCTCAATAATACTTGTGACTAAATTGTGACCAAACCTTCCAAAAACAGCATTAAAAATTGTCAAATAACACAAAATGAACTTTGAAAAATCTTTTTTATTTCTTGACATTATTGGATGATCATTAATTTTCTTTTGCATTTACCTCACACTGAAAATCCGAGTGTCGACAGTTCGATTCTGTCCTGACCCACCATTTAAATTAAGGACTTAGCCAGAGATGGTTAAGTCCTTTTTTCTTTGCCATGCCATTTTGTGCCCATCCTGTCCCCATCTTTTAATTTCTTCCTGACACGGGATCACCGATCATGCATTCAAGGTTTTCATCTGGTGTTGTAAATATTTCCGTCTTGAATCAATCTTAAAAAAGTTAATTTTCATTCTGCCCAAGAGAATCCATTTGGCACAAGGAGGATGTATGAAGAGTTTGCGGAAAAAAGCGGTGATTTTGTTCTCCCAGTTCTTTCTCTGCCTTTTTGTCGTCGCCGGTCAGGTCAACGCGGAAGAAGCCGCCGGCATGCTGGTTATGAAACTAACCAAACAGGGGCTTTCCGTTGCTTCCGGTGATTCTCGAACCGCAGTAAGTGGGGAGATCATCTACAAGATGGCGCCGACGGAAAAGGGGATGATTTTCGAGCTGAGTTCCTTCTCGCTGGTGGGTTCAAGTGTAAAAACCAAGGAGGGGGACAGCGGGACGCTCTCCATGACGCTCAAACCCCGAAGCGCCAAAAGCGTTTACGATCCCAGAACACGCCTCCTGAAGAGCCAGTTCCTGCTGGAAGTCCATTATCCCCTCATCGACCGGATCAAGGGCTACCTTCAGCCTCAGGAAGGTCAGCGGGAGAAGGATGACTTCCGCTCCTACACGGAGACCTTTGCCGGCAGTCTGAGCTGTAAGCTCAGTGAAGAACCCCGAATCGGCCAACGCGCCGCCAGGATGAAGGAAGGGGCCATCCTGACGCTCAAGATGGAACCGAGGGAGAAGGTCCTGGGAGAAGTTGCCGCCGTTGCAGGGGAATTCAAGGTTGTTGATGTGGTCGTCTGGCCCAAGTTCTACATCAAGAAGACCGTCAACATTCAGCCGGTCTTTGTACGGTACACCCCGGCGGATGGATGTTTCGGCGGAACGACGACAGCAACGACCGGCGGCAGTTTCCCGACCCTCAGGGACAAAGCCATTGAAATGTGGAACCGGTGCTGCATCGGTCTCAACTTCCTTGCCCCCGTCTATATCAGCAATGACGACTACCGCATCCTTTCCTCCGCTGAAGAGGCCGGAATAAAAGCCGCTTATGACGATCCGAATTCCATCGAGGTCTACTTCGTGGAAGTCGGAGACCCCGTGGGCATTCACGGTGGCGGGGTCTGTTACTCCAGCGGTACGGCCAATGCGAAGGTCATCACCTACGACACCAATCTTCCGATCAATCTCTACAACCTCGCCCATGAACTGGGGCACGCTCTGGGTCTCATGCATCCCCCCGGCAACGCCACCGCCGGTTCGCTCATGGAGCCCAGCGGATTTTGTGCGGACAATCCCGCCCGGATGAGCAAGCAGAACTGCGACAACGCCGGCAACCCGCTTCTGGTCACTCCCACGCCGATTCCGCTCTGCTTGCGGAGCACGAATATGCCTTAACCGGCTGATTCCAATCAGAGCGACCGGTCAGCGCGCAGCGTGATGCAGAGGGTCGGCATGATTTCAGCCGGGTTCCGGGCATGTCTGGACGTCCGCTGGGCGGGAGACCGCATCGGCGGGAAAGCGCTGGACAGAGAACGGCCTCGGTCCAGCCATTCCCGAAATCAAGCCGGATGGGTCTGGCCTCCGCGCTACTCCCGCGAAATCTAGTTGACATAGGAATTTTCTCTTCATACATTTGCAATCCAGAAAATGGACGCCTTACCAATAAGGAGGGGAGCAAAAAAAGTGAAAGAGAGCTTATACGACTATCTGGCCGGCAACGAGTATCCGGGCCGCGGCATCTGTATCGGAAAAACACCCGGTGGCAGGAAAGCCATGATTGCCTACTTTATCATGGGCCGCAGCGTAAACAGCCGCAACCGCGTGTTTGCCCCCATGGACGGCGGCATCCGCACCGTGGCTGCCGATCCGTCCAAGATGACAGACCCCCACCTGATTATTTACAACCCCGTGCTGACCCTGGGCAACACCACGATTGTGACGAACGGCGACCAGACCGACACCATCCGTGATTTTATCGCCGGCAACATCTGCCCCGGCTATAGCTTTGAGGCCGCGCTGAATATCCGCACCTTCGAGGACGACGGCCCCAACTGGACGCCCCGCATTTCCGGCGTGGCGGATATGCGCATCGGCGGCTATAAGCTGAGCATTTTGAAGAGCGACAACGGCAATGAAAACAGCGTTCAGCGCTTTATCTTCGATTATCCCCAGCCCATCGCCGGAGAAGGGCACTTTATCAGTACCTATCGGTGCAACGGCGCTCCGATTCCGAGTTTTGTGGGCGAACCGTTGTGCGTGGCCCTGGATGAGGAAGACCCGGACGAATACGCCCGCAGGCTGTGGCAGGCCCTGAACGAGGAGAACAAGGTGAGCCTCTTTGTGCGCGCCATCGAGTTGGAAACTCAGGAGTGCAAAGACGTCATCATAAACAAGTACAAAAGGGCGGAGGAATAGGGAATGAACGAATTCGCGCTCAAATACGGCTGCAACCCCAACCAGAAGCCTGCCAGAATCTTCATGGCGGACGGCAGCAACCTGCCTGTTGTCGCATTGAACGGCAAGCCCGGCTACATCAACTTTCTGGACGCCCTGAACAGCTGGCAACTGGTAAAGGAGCTGAAAGAGAATACCGGCATGGTTGCCGCGGCCTCCTTCAAGCATGTGTCCCCCGCCGGCGCGGCCCTGGGTTATCCCCTGGACGATGTCCTTCGCAGGATGTATCACCTCGACGCCGACCTGAAGCTTTCTCCGCTGGCCTGTGCTTACGGGCGCGCCCGCGGCGCCGACCGCATGAGCAGCTTCGGTGATTGGATCGCGCTGAGTGACGTGTGCGACGTGCCCACGGCGCAGATCATCAAACCCGAAGTAACCGACGGCATCATTGCCCCCGGTTATGAGCCGGAAGCGCTGGACATTTTAAAGACCAAGAAAAGCGGCAATTACAGTGTGGTCGCCATCGATCCCGACTACGTGCCTGACCCCGTGGAACACAAACAGGTGTTCGGCATCACTTTTGAGCAGGGCCGCAACAGCCTGAAGATCGATATGGGGATGCTCGAAAATATCGTGACGGAGAACAAGACCCTCACCGACGCGCAGAAACGCGACCTGGTGCTGAGCCTGATTACCCTGAAATACACGCAGTCCAACAGCGTCTGCTACGTTCAGGATGGCCAGGTCATCGGCGTCGGCGCCGGCCAGCAGAGCCGTATCCACTGCACCCGCCTGGCCGGCCAGAAAGCCGACAACTGGCAGCTGCGCCATATGCCCAAAGTGCTGGATCTGCCTTTCCGCGGCGATGTATCCAAGCCCAACCGCGACAATGCCATCGATATTTACCTCGGCGATACCCCGGAGGATGTGATCGGTGACGACATCTGGGCCGAGACCTTCACCCGCCGTCCAGACCCTTTGACGGCAGCGGAGAGGAAAGAATGGCTGAGCAGGGTGACCGGCGTTGCTCTGGGCAGCGACGCGTTCTTCCCCTTCGGCGACAACATTGAGCGCGCCCACCGCAGCGGCGTGACCGCCATTGTTGAACCGGGCGGTTCGATCCGCGACCAGCAGGTGATTGAAACCTGCAACAAATACGGCATTGTCATGGCATTTTGTGGTCTGCGCCTGTTTCATCATTAAAAGGGGCAAAAGGGGCCCTTCGGCACAACGATATTTCCCCCTCGGCACGGGACTGGGAGTCGGCGGACGCGGCCCGATCCCTTCGCCGCCGAAGGCTTTCGCACCGATACCCTCATGGAATGCCCCGGTTGAGCAGCGCGCTTTGCATGCCTGTCTCCTTCCGGCTGATGGACCGGCAGCGCATACTCACCCCTGTTCGGCCATGGCATGCTGAGCAGCCAGGGCGACGGGACTACCGAAGGCGGGTCCCTCAAGGGTTTGAGGCTTTAGACAAGACTCTTTAAAGGAGGCATGATGTTCGGCATTCTGTTCCGAATCGAAGCAAAACCGGGGAAACATCAGGAGCTGATCGATTTTATGAAATGGGACGGAAACGTCTGCAAAGATCAGGAGCCGGGGACGCTGCGGTTCGAGTTTTACCAAGATCCCGAAGATGAGAACGCCCTCTACGTGTACGAGGCATACCGGGACGTTAACGCCTTCGAAGCTCACAAGAAGAATGAGCCCTTTCGGCGCTGGTCATCCGGCCTTCAGAAGGAGTTGGGAACCAACCTCAAAATCCTGTTCCGCGGTGAGGCCGTATGGTCTCCGGAAGACTGACCGGATCAGCGGGAGAGGCGGTGGGAATTCCTGGAGAAGGCCAATGAATTCAAGAGGAAAGAGGCAGGATGCCGGCTTGCCCCAATTTTTTGAACCTACCCGGATGATCCATCGCGCTCCTCATTCTCCCGGGCCACTCACCCGTCCACTGCATATTCCCTGATGGCGCCCAGAAGTCCCGCCTTTTTAATCGGTTTGACCAGGTGTCCATTACAGCCGGCCTCCTGGCTCTTTTCTCGATCTTCCTGATAAGCATAAGCCGTCAGCGCGACAATGGGCGTTTCCCTGAGCTGATGTTCCCTTTCCCACTTCCTGATCTCCCGGGTCGCCGTATATCCATCCATTTCGGGCATCTGGATGTCCATGAGGACCAGGTCGTACCGATCGGCCTTGAATTTCTCTACGGCAACCGCTCCGTTTTCCGCAATATCGATTTGGTAGGGCTTGCTTTTGAGATAAGAGAGAAGAAGGAGACGATTGTCCTCGGAGTCTTCGGCCAGCAGGATGTGCAGGGGGCGATCGGATTCGGGCACAGCCGGCGGCGGCGAAGGGCGGGGCTCCTGGATGGCGGCTCTTACCCAGCCCAATGCCGCCAGGAGGACATTTTTGAAATCGGCCCGCTTGATCGGTTTCATCAGATGCCCCTTAATGCCCAATTCACGAAACCGGTGAGAGTCGCCTCGTCCGAGGTCCGAGGTAAGCATGATAAGGGTTGTGCCGGCGAGAGCCGGCTCTTTCTGAATGCGTTCCGCGACCCCGAAACCGTCGAGGCCGGGCATGCGGTAGTCAAGCAGCACCAGGTCGTACGGGGCTTCCGCCTCCCACGCCTGCCCCATTGCAGCAAGTCCCCCTTCTCCATCTTCAGCCTCCGTCGAAGAAGCGCCCCAGGAGGAAAGCATTTCTCGGAGAATCATCCGGTTCGTGGCATTATCGTCGATGATGAGGGTTTTCAGGCCGACGATTTTTCCCTCATAGGTTTCGGCAATTTCGTCCGATTTTTTCTGTTCTTTCCGGTTGCCAAAGTCGGCGGTGAACAATACGGTGGTTCCCTTGCCCACTTCGCTCTCCATCCAGATACGCCCGCCCATCAGCTCAACCAGGCGCCTGGAAATGGTCAGTCCAAGACCGGTTCCGCCGTACTTGCGGGTTGTGGATGAATCCACCTGGGTAAACTTTTCAAAAATCTGCTCTATTTTATCCTTGGGAACCCCGATGCCCGTGTCAGAGACGGAGAAAAGCAATTTCCTTCTGCCGCCTTCATCCGCAGCTCCCTCCGGGATGAAATTCCTTTCTTCCGGCTCCTGCTGCCTTCCAACAGTAACGATCACCTCCCCCGCCTTCGTGAACTTGATGGAATTCCCGATCAGATTGACCAGGATCTGACGGAGTCGGACAGGATCGCCGGTCAGATGGACGGGCACATCGGGAAGAATATGACAGGCCAGCTCCAGCCCCTTGCCATGAGCGCGGATGGCCAGTTCTTCAGCGGTTCTTTCGACGATTTCCACGAGGTCGAAATCTGTGGTCTCAAGTTCCAGAAGCCCCGACTCCACTTTGGAAAGGTCCAGGATGTCGTTGATCACGTGCAGGAGATTTTCTCCTGCATTTCTGAAGACCTCCACATACCGCTGCTGTTCCTCGTTCAGGGGCGTTTCCAGCAGCAGCTCCGACATGCCGATGATGGCATTCATCGGCGTGCGGATTTCATGGCTCATGCTCGCAAGAAAATCGCTCTTGGAGCGGTTTGCAACTTCGGCTTCTTCTTTCGCCGCTCTCAACGCTTCCTCGGCCTGTTTGCGCTCGGTAATGTCTTCGATGACCCCGTCCACCCATTTAATTCTGCCGGTTGCATCATACTGCGCCTTGGCCGTGGCCGAAGCCCAGATCGGGGTGCCGTCTTTCTTCTGAAGCTGGAGTTCCTCGTCCTTGACAAAGCCGGACCGTACAATTTTTCCCCCGAACCGGCGCATTTCCTCCGGATTCTGATAGGTTTCCGAAACAGGAACGTTCAGCAGTTCATCCATCGAATCATAGCCGAATATTTTAACGATGGCGGGATTTAATTGGATAAAGCGCTTGCCCGTAACTCGGTAGACACCGATATTGACATTTTCGACCAGCGTTCGATATCTCTGTTCGCTTTCCTGGAGCGCGGCCTCCCGCTCCGACAGCTTTTCCAGCACCGCGTTCAGGGCCTCAAGCTGCCCGGTTTGCTCCAGGATTCTCTTTTCCAGTTCCTCGTTCAATTGGTGGACTTCGCGCTCCGCCTGTTTGCGCTCCGTGATATCCATGAAGGACAGGACGCTCTTTTTCGTTCCGGGGATCACCGCGACGGTCATGAAGATGTCTCTTATCTCCCCCCTCCGGGCAGTAAACCGGATCTCATAATTCCTTGGGGCCGCGTGGGGATCCTTAAGGCGTCGCGCATGGTAGTTCTTCATCCTGTTCACGTCCGCTTTTTCGATGAACTCCAGCCAGCTCTTTTCCCCCTCCAGTTCCTTTTTTCCGTAACCGGCGAGTCTTTCAAATTCCGTGTTCGCCAGGGTGATGGTGGTGTCCTCCTCGCCGATGATCGTGGCGGATCCGGTATTCTCAAAGATGGTGCGGTATTGGGCCTCCGATGTTTCCAGTGCTTTCTCCTCCGCCCCTTCCCGTTCAACAATGCGCTTTCGCAATTCTTTGAGCTCTTGGGCCAGCGGTTCTTTTGTTTTATCCTCATCTCTCATTTGATATCCCATCCCGAGGGATTTTGCCGCCTGGCCAGGGGCCGGCAATATCCGCCGCTCCGGGTGCAGGGTGGTGGCAACTCCAGGGTCCGCAAAGTCAGTTTATGAAATTCTTTATCATCTTTGCCGGCTTCCCATTGCCTGTCAATATCATTTTCAATAACGATTGCCCTTGAACCATGAAAGATGCCGACACCGGCAGGAGGGAGATTTGAACCCGGGTCAGATCACGTTGACCAAACTTCGCTGTAACAGCTTGATTTAATTCTGTGGCTGTAATAGTTTAAAAAAAATTTCGAAGGCTTAGCATTTTCAGCAATCATGGTGAACGGCTGCGTTCCTGAAAAGCGCTTGGCAGAGTGTGGATCCGGCAGACGGCGAACATTCCATGGCGAGGAAAAATCCCTGATGGAAAGCGTGAAGAAAGAATCGGATAACCCATGAAGCAGAATTCTCGGAAGTCATCATTCCCGGAAAAAGTGGAAAAGGAAATGCAGACATCCCCCCCGGAAACAGCTGCCTCCCTGAGTGAAGAAGAACTCAGGGGCATTGTCCATAAACTGCAGGCATACCAGATTGAGCTGCAGCTGCAGAATGAGGAACTGAATCAGGCCCGAGAAGAACGGGATGCTTCCCGGGATATGTATAGAGAGCTTTACGATTTTGCTCCCGTTGGATACCTGACCCTTGATCATCATGGAGTCATCCGCAAGTCGAACCTGGCTGGTGCAGCTCTCATCGGAATGGAAAGGCCTGAGCTGATAAACCGCGAGTTCGCTCTCTTCATTTCCCAAGAGGATCGTTCCCTATTTAAGACGTTTCTCAGGCAGGTCTTTGTGAACACCGCGAATGAAGCCTGCGAACTGGACATTCTGAAAAGCGGTGGGGAAAAAACCCCTGTAGCGGTCAATGCGACGGCTTCGAAAAACGCGAAGGAATGCAATCTCGTCCTGACGGACCTCAGCCGTTGGAAAAAGGCAGAGGAAGCCCTGGCAAGAAACGAAGCCGGGTATCGAAATCTGTTCGAGAACACATCGATCGGGATGTTTCAGTCCACCTTTGATCCGGGGCGGTACCTGCAGGCCAATGCCGCCTATGCCAGGATGCTGGGATACGAATCGCCGGAAGAGCTGATGTACACTGTCACCGACATCGCCACCATCCATGTGAACCCCCAGGATCGCGCCGGCCTGCTCGACGCCCTGCGGCAGCGGGACTGGTATTATGCGGAGTACCCCCGTTTCCGCAAGGATGGCGGCGTCATGATCGGCAAAGTGGCGATTCGCCGGATCCTCAAGCCTGACGGCACGATCGACTTCATCGAAGGCATCGTGGAAGACGTCACCGACCAGAGGCGGGGGGAAGAGGAACGGAAGAAGTACGTAGAGGAAGTGCAGGACCTCTACGAGAACGCTCCCTGCGGATACCATTCCCTGGGGCCCGATGGGACGATTCTCCAGATGAATGCCACGGAGCTTGCCTGGCTCGGCTATACCCGGGATGAAATGATCGGGAAGAAGTTCACTGATCTGCTGCCGCCGGAAGAAAAGGAAGTCTTCTGGCGGACCTTTCCTCTGTTGCAGAAGCAGGGAAAAATGAGCAATATCGAAGGCGAAATTATTCGAAAAGATGGAACGATCCTGCCCATCATTCTGAACGCAACGGCCGTTTATGACGAAGAAGGCCATTTCCGGATGGGTCGGACCTCCGTTTTCGACAACGCAGAACGGAAGCGTGCGGAAGACGCCCTTGAGGAAAATGAAGCATTGTATCGGAATTTGTTTGAGAACGCTTCCATCGGCATGTTTCAAACCACGCTGGAAGGCAAATTCCTGCGGGTCAATAAAGCCCTGGCCGCGATGGCTGGATATGAATCGTCGGAGGAAGCGATTTCAACCGTTGACGATATCTCCACACAGATCCACGCCGACCCTCGAAACCGAGCCGAACTTCTTGCCGTCCTAGAGCAGCAGGACTGGTTCTATGCGGAGCAGCCCTATATCCGCAAGGACGGCAGCATCCTGATCGGACAGCTGGCGATCCGCAAGGTGGTCAAGGCGGATGGGATCACGGCTTATCTGGAGGGGATCGTGGAGGACATCACCGAACGGAAGCAGGCGGAGGAAGCCTTGAGAAAAAGCGAGAAAGAATTGCGGCTCAAGGCGCAGAACCTGATGGAAGTCAACACAACCCTGAAGGTCCTGATGGATACCATGGAAAAGGATCAGGAGGAGCTTCAAGAAAGGTTCCTGGCGAATATCAAGGAGCAGGTTCTGCCCTACCTGGAAAAGCTGAAAAAGAGGCCGCTTCCCGAGGTTGAGCGGGGTCTCGTCCAGATGGCGGAAAAGAATCTCAACGAAGTTGCCTCTCCCTTTGTTCAGAAATTGGCTTCCAGCTATTTGAACCTGACGAAGAAGGAAATCCAGATTGCCATGCTGGTAAAGGAGGGAAAGACCTCCAAGGAAATCGCGGATATCTTGAATGCCTCCAAGCGCGTTGTCGAGTTTCACCGCGAAAATATCCGGAGGAAGCTGGGGTTGACGAATAAAAAAGGAAACCTGGAGGTTATCCTTCGGTCCTTTTCATGAACGAAGGACCGTTTCGTGAATATCCATTGAAACCGCCTGTATCACCGGGACCGAGAGCCATCAAGACGAGTGTGCCGCTGTCGATCCTCCCTTCCGCCCCGACCCATCCGGAAGAAACAGGGACGGATCCAAAAGCGGCTCAGGCCCTGTTTCTTCCAGGCTCCCTCCTCCATCCTTTTTGCTCGGCGGTGATGGGTGCGCGGTGATGGGTGAAGCGACGGATTCCTGCCATCCCGCCACGCATTACGGGCACGCAGATACCGCAGTTTTTACAGAACGGTGCCCTTTGCCGGCTTTTTTCATTTCGTACATGGCCTCCTGCGCCTGTTGGATCAGCCGCTCCGTCTCTTCCCCATCCTCGGGATAAAAGGCGATTCCGATACGGGCACTGCCGATGACTTCCTGTTTCCGCTTGAAAAGAATCGGCTTGGAAAGGAGAGCCATGACCCTTTCGGCGATCTGTACCGCGTTCTCCGGCGCCTGGATTCCCGCGGCAACAAGTAGAAACTCGTCGCCGCCGACCCGGGCGACGGTATCGCTTTCCCGAACGCAGGCAAGGAGGCGCTGGGCCGATCGGATCAGGATATAATCTCCGGCCTCATGGCCAAGGCTGCTGTTGACGCCCTTCAAGCCGTCGAGGTTGATAAACATGACCGCCACGGCTGTTTTACTCCGCCTTGCCAGGCTGATCGCCATGTTCAGGCGATCCTTGGCCAACCTCAGCGTCGGTAGATCCGTCAAGGGGTCGTGAGTCGCCAGATGCTTCAGCTCTTCCTCGGCCTGCTTCCCTTCGATCAGGAGGCTCAGGTGGCCGGCCACGACCTCGAGCAGTTTGGCTTCTTCCGGCAGAAAGGGGGTGGGGCCGGCGGAGGGCGGCCTTTTCCGGTAGCACACCTCCACCCGGCCCGATCGTTTACCCCGCACCATGAGCTCACTGGCCAACCGCCACGGGCTTTCCTGGTAATCCGCCGCTTCGAAGAGCTGATCCTGAAAGGCGATTCGCGCAGAGGCCAGAGAGGGATATTGGAAGGCGAAAGGAAGGATTTCAAGTGCTTCCTGCAAAACCTCCGCAAGGAAGATGCCCGGCGTGGCGATCAGATTGGAGAGGCTGTAGAGACAATTCAATTCCCTGCCGCACGCTCCCCCCGGTTCCTCCTCCACCGGAATGCCTTCGCAGGGCATTTCTCCGCTTAAGCGGCTCGTTTTCCCCCTCTTTCCAGCAGCGGGTCTGTACACAGGCAATGGCTCCTCCGATTGATCAAAAAATGAGAATCTGATCTTTTACATCTCTCTGTGTCATCCATACCGGAGAAGATCCTTTCCCGCCATCAGGCCCAGGATGAATCCCCGTCAACCAGAGCCTTAACTGTTTGGAGGAAATATCCTTAGAGATAGGGACGTCGCTCTCGAGGACAGGTGGCGGGGGGAAATCAATCCGCAGTTTTCCAGGGCTCCTTATCCACTCTCCTCCCCTCAGGGTTTGCACTTCAGGATTTCGAAATGAGTCGTCAGGGCATTTTCACCCATTAAATTTCCTCCCGTTGAAAACCTCCTGGCAAAGGGACTTTGAACATCAAAATTCCTGACCTGGGAAAGGATCCGATAGGCGTCACCGCCACTTTTATAGGTGTGCCATTGTAAAGAATAATGCAACGCATCCGGGGTAAGGTCAGGGGCGGTCTGCAGATACATGTCTTTCACAAATCGGCACCCTGCCCTGCTGTCCACGGAAATAATCCTCTGCGCTTCCGGAGGCAGCTGCATCGCCGCGCATCCGATCAACAAAGCAGCCGCCAGAATCACCAGCGCCATCGTCCTCATGATTTCTTCCTCCTCTCTTCCGCGAGACGCTCCCGGCTTTAAAATAGCATGGAAAACAATAAAAACAAACCCTTTGATGCCACGGTGACGATCTCATCCCAGTTTCCAACTGGCATAGGTTCCGTAATCGACCCGTGTTGCTTTACTCTGAAACTGTGGCATGATCTTAAAAAGAAGCAGGCTGAATCTTTTGGTCCAGCTGCGCCGAGACTATCGAGGAAGGGGAAAGGAACATGGCTGCTCCGGCAAAATCGGTCGCACATAAAGGAATCCCAGGGAGCCGAAGGAGGAGACGCTTCGGTTTAAACCACACGATCCTGAGCAACATAAACGTTTATTTGAATCCCTGCCCGGACAGCAACACTCAAAGCTCCCTTGAAGAGGCAGCACTATTCGCCATGGCAGCCAGGCACTTCAACGAACCGAACTCCTAGCGATCCTGCAGAGGGGAACTTACATGAATTACAAGGAATACTTGAAAACATTAATCGGGCGGAGAGGAACCCTCGATATGCCTGAGAATGATTCCTATTACCGACTCCGTTTTGATGAACCGAATGTTCGGCATCGAAACGCCCATCTTCTCAGAGTTCAGGACGATTTCGTCATCATCCATCATGAAATCCACGGTGCGCTGAAAATCCCCCTTTCCTCGCTCTGGTAATTCGACGCTCTGCTTAAACATGCGGTGACAGGAAGGCCGTTTTTTCGGACCACCTTCGCTGTTCCCACCCAGACAAAACCGGGGCAATCAAAAAGGGGGTAGAGGTTATGGGAAGCCGGGTACCGGAAAGAGAAAATTCATTCTCCGAACCGTCGCCGCTGGAGACATCCTTCCATAAGGTCAAATTTGAAATCTACGGGGAAGAAATGATTTCCAAGGAAGTAAAGCAAAGCGGAAACAGCGGTCGGGTTTATCTGCCCCCGGACTGGATCGGGAAACATCTGAAAATCGTCCGGATTGACTGAACCGCCATGACAGCCGGCATCGAGATCAGAGAAATTACCCCTGGGGATGTCCCGGGCATAACAGAGATTCACCGGTCCTTCATCAAGGGGTTGGTGTCCATGTCCTGGATGAAGAGCGTTGAGCGTCATCTTCAGGAAAAGGATGTGGCGGGCTATGTGGCGCTGAAAAACGGCCGACCCGTGGGCTTTATCGCCGGTGAAATTCAGGGGCCGAGCTTCGGGCTGGAAAAGAGTGGATGGATCATCGTCCTGGAGGTGCATCCCAAGTCGATGGGCGCCGGCATCGGCAAGGCCCTCGCGGAACGTCTCTTTCAATACTTCAGGGAAAATGGCCTGAGGGAGGTTTACACGTCAGTGAGATGGGATGCGGTGGATATGTTATCTTTTTTCATTTCCGCCGGTTTCCGCCGTTCTGAGTTCACCAACCTGAAAAAGCACATCGAGGATTTTACGCCGGAATGAAGCAAGACGGGCCGGATCGGCAAAAGGGAACGGATTCCTGACCTGAACGGCCTCCCCTCATGGCCTTGAACGGCCGCTTTCGCTCACGCTCCCATCCCTCCTCGATCCGGATTCGTTTCCGCAATGAATTCCGCGATTGCACCGAAATACCGGTCGGGTTGTGCGAAAATGACGGTGTTGTGATCCGCCTCCGGAATAATGAGTAGGCGCTTTTGCGGGGAGCTCAGGCCTCCGTAGAGATTGCGGGCTTCCTGTAGGGGCACGAGCGTGTCCCCATCTCCATGGATCACCAAGGCCGGCAGGGAAATTCTGCTGGTCATCTCCAGCGCTTCCCGCTCGATCTGATCCAGGATCCCTCTTTCGGGAACATCCTCCAACTGGCAGAAAAGAAAAAGAGGTTTCAGAATGGCAAGGATGCTGGTGAAACCGCTTTCCACGATGAGACCGTTTATCTCGCCGGATCGGGAAGCGGCCAGTTCGAGGGCGGAAAGGCTGCCCAGTGATCGGCCCATCAGCCAGGGCTTTCCCGTATGACCACGCCGGGAAAGCTCTCTGCGGACCGCGGATAAAATCGGGTGGCAATCCTGCAACAGGTTCATCAGGGAGGGCCTCCCGGAACCGGCCCCGTAACCGCGGTAATCCACCACGGCCACATTGAGTTCCCGCTTCAGGTAGTAAGGGGCAATCTCATCATAATCACTGGAAATTTCCCCATTGCCATGAAAATAGAGGATCCAGGAATTCCGGAAATCTTCGCAATAGTAACGGCAGGAGATGACCACATCCTCGGCAACGGGAATGAGGGAATCAGCGGCGTAGGGCGGACAGGGCTCCAGCCCCCCGCGGGGATAAAAAATGAAGGCCATCAATTCGGGATTTTCATCCAACTTCCGGTAGTCAACCATTTTTTCCTCTCACCGCCGGCGCAGAGATCCCCATTCCGTCCCAGGGCAAACCTTACCGGAAACTTATCTGCGCCCCATTCAGGCCTTGCCCGGCGCAGATCTCCCCTGAGAGCCCTTTTCTCCAGGGGAATGGTAAGGACGGACGGGTCAGGACAGCACGGCGCCTAAAGAATAGCCCTTCTCCAGCAGATGCGTGTAAACGGCATGAGCAGCATCATCGAAGTCAGCCTGGTCAATCCCATTCTCTTCAAACTCGTTCATCATCGCTTCCAGCGTCTGATACTCTCTCACAACGGGATCGGTTTCTCCCATCCTGGCCTGGAAGCGTTCCGAGGCCAAGGTGATTTTTACACAATTTCTCTGTTCTGCCGTCAACTTCAACAACATCTTCACCCATCTCCTTTCCGTTGACTTAAGGGTCTTCTGATTAAGTTCGACAAAGTTACTCTGCTTCAAAGCGCCCCGAAGGGGCTTGAATCGCGAATATACATCTTATCCTTTCAATGGTTAAGCATTTCCTCAATGGCCCCGGGATTCCGAATAAGGTCCTCGATGCCGGCATGGCGGCGGTTCCGGACCACCCGAAAAAACGAATCCGGCGCTTGGATGGGCCGCGGTTACCGCTTTCTTCAGGCGGGAGCGCAGCAGAGAATGCACGGAAGCCTTCAAGAGCGGTCCGGTGCCACCTTCTCCTTTTTCAACCGATTCAAGGATCTCAACCGGGGAATAATCTGCCGGTGTATCTCGCACAGCACGGATTTTCCCGCTCTCGTGCCGGTCAACAGCAGCTTATCATGCGGGCATCCCCCCTGGCAGGCGGTTCGGACCTCACAGCACCTGCATTCAGCGGGGATATCGGGTTCTCCGACATCGTTGTAATAGAGGGAACACTGGATGGCGTCCAAAGGATCCGGATCAAAGATGGTTCCCGATTTGTAGGAGTGCTCCCGGATGCAGGACGCCACCGAGCCGTCGGGATGGACCGTGGCGAGCCTTCTCCCGCACCCGTAGGGAGAAGGCTCGCGATCCCACTCCGGGATCAGAAAATCCAGCAGGAATGTCGTCTTGACATCGTATCCCCGGGCAAGATACACTTCCAGCAGATCACATAACTCATGATACCGCTTCAACAATTTTTCCCGGTACTCTGGTTCCCCCCCGCGGAACATGTCCCTCTGGTACCGCAGGCGATAGCCGTTTTCCACGCCGAATCTCGAAAGTTCAAGAAGCCGCTCCAGGTTATAATCATCCAGGGTGGCGACGAGGGTCTGGCCGATCACATTGGAACGCTCCTCGATGATCTTCATCCTCCTCGCCAATTCCTCAATGCTGCTGTCCGTCACATTGGTGATCATGTACTGGATGTCTTCCAGGTCATCCCAGTTGACCGAATCGACCAGGTCTCCGTTGGTGTAGAGAGAGGCCTGCATGCCGTCGGTCTGTTCGAAAACGGTATCCATCACCTTCTTGACGCGATCCGTCCACAATAAGGGCTCCCCGCCGAGGAAAATGATGGAATTGACCTTGATATTGTTCACCCGCCAGACGTCGGGAATCCACTCCAGCAGCCGGGAAAAGGTCCCTTCATCCATTTCCATCACATTTTCATCGCCCACCTGGTTCAAGGCATAACAATATTCGCACCTTCTCGTGCACTTGTATGAAAGGAACAGATGGAACCAGAACAGGGGGAATTTCGCCCAGCGCCCTTCTCCCTGCAATCTTCCATCTTCCTTTGAATACAGCCTCTCCAGCTTTTCGGCATGTTCCGTTTGTCTTCTCATCAAGCTAAACCTCATGAACTCCGTTCTCCGCCGGGTATACCGGCCGGGATCTCGGCTCCGGCGATGATTTCCCTTCAATCATGGCCCGCGATAGCCCGGGGGCCGAGAATCCGGCAGGCCGGGATGACGGCCTCCACAATCCGCACGTGTCCCAGGTAGGCCTCGATCGTGACCTCTCCCGAGACTTTGGACTGCATGCCGACAGCAAGCTCCGACAGCTCGTGCCGATCCGCGTCGAACCAGCCTCCCCGATAGACGATTTCCGCCCAGCGCTGGTCCATGTCCCGTTTCAGGTTGCGTTCCGATAGGTTGAGGACCGCGCCCTCGATAAATTGATGCGCTGCGTATAGAATCTCACTGGCGGGCGATTCGAAAACGCCGCGCTCCTTGTATCCCAGTTCCGGGATCGTGTCCTCGAAGATGTCAATCCGGCCGACTCCGTGTTTTGCCCCAATCAAGGCGCACTGTTCGATGAGTTCGTGCAGGGGCATCGCCCGGCCATCGAGCGCGACAGGCAAGCCCTCGACAAACCGGAGCGTGAAATGGTCGGGCGGCTGGGAGGTTGACCGAAAGTCCTGTGTGATGTGGAACACTCCCTTGGCCTCCGTATCCCCGAGGTCGTTCAGCGACCCACCCTCCAGGGCCCGTCCCCAGAGGTTTTCATCCTCGGCGATGCCGGCGCTCCTTCCCGGTGTCATCCCATATTGCTGAAGCACCACGATTTTTTCCTGGCGGCTCATGAGGTGGTCCTTAAAGGGCGTCACCGCCACAAAGTGAGGGTGCCGCCGGCAATGCGCCTCGATCCGGTAGCGCGTATTCTGGTATTTGGTGCAGCCGTTGATCAGATAGCGCGTTTCCCCCCCACTGAAATTGAGGAAGGTCGCCGCCGCTTCAACAATGTAGGCCCGGGAAAGGGGGGTGATCAGCGGATATCCCCAGTAGGAACCATTCATGAAAATCGCCTGCGACAAATAATCCCGGGCGAAATCGGCCCGGCCGTCAAGAACGGCGAAGTCAAGTTCCAGGACCTTCGCGCGCTGTTCGGCTCTGACCTTCCGGTTGGCAAACCCGCCCAAATCGACATAGAGCAGCAGCATATCCTCCCGTTGCAGGCCAAGGTCGTCCAAGGCAAGGAGCGGGGCTACCGTTGAATCGACCCCTCCTGAATAGAGGGCTACTGCACGATACTTTTTTTCCATTCCTTTCACTCTCCTGTGAGAAGCTTAATCGCATCGTCCGTGTCCATGACCCGAGAAAACATCCACCCCTGGATGGCGCAAACCACTCGATGGATTTCCTCAGCGGACAAATCCCCAATGGGGAGCGAAGCGGTGGCATTGCTGACAAAGACAACGTCGTATCCCCGCGCATGCGCTTCGCGGGCTGTTGTGTCCACACACATAAAGGAAAGCAGACCACAGAGGAATAGGCGCGTTATACCGCCTGAACGCAGGCGGGCATCCAAATCGGTGCCATAAAAAGCGCCCGGCCATGACTTGGTCACCACCTCCTCCCCCTGCCGGGGAGAAGCCTCCTCGATGAAATCACAGAATCTGCTGTCCCGCACAAAGGTAGAAGATTTGGGCTTCCCGCTTACATGACGCGCATGGAGGACTCGGACTCCTCTTCCCCTGGCCGCATCGAGCAGCCGGACGGCGTTGGCCAGAACAGGGGCGCCGCCGGGCACCCAAAGCGGGCGGGACGCGTCGAAGTATTCCTGCTGGAGGTCGATGCAAAGCAGCGCAGATCGTTGCTCACTCATCTTTTCGTTTGCCACCCCTTATCAAGTCTCAAGGCAGGAAAGTCCTGAACCGCATTCATTGGCAAGGCCTTCACTCGAAAGGGTTAGCACCGCAGCCCGCACGCCCTTTTCGCCGAAACCTGCCGACCCGGGCACGATAGCAGAAATAAAAGGATATTCAATGATTTTTTGTCATTTTTCACGATGTATTTCCAACAGGACAGACAAAACGGCCGCTGCACGTTACACCTTATTCTCCCCGACGCCGGAGGGCAGGCAATCGATCCGTGCCGGTCCCGAGAATCTATCCCCCTCCCCGAGGGGCCGTCCATCGATTCCCGTTTCAATGGATGCGGCGCTATCGTTAAAAATTATACACTTTTTACTTGACAAGTAATTACGATGTGGCTACATGGTAATCCAAAACGTAACTTATGAAAGCTTTTTATTATGTCGTAAATGACAACCTTAGCCCTCACCCACAATGAAAATCAAGCCGCTCCAAAACCACGGTATAAATATTTATGCATGTATAAACATGTGGATACAAGACTTGAAGCACAGTCGAACAGACAGGAACTTTTTTATTTTATTTTCAAAGATGGCTGTATTTCAATTGACGCTTCGTTACATTATGCTTAGATTAGCGTAAAATTGTGTAACAATGATAGATGAATATCTAATAATAAAGGGGTAAAAAAATGAGGTATGCAGAAACCGGGTACAATTTGGAGATTGATTTAACCACCGGCAACATTGAGAAGGTGGAGACAGACCCAAAGGATACCGAACTTTATCTCGGGGGCTTGGGTACCAACGCCAAAATCATGTGGGACAGGGTTCCTCCCGAAGTGGAGCCTTTCGATCCCGAAAATCTGCTCATCTTCGGCTCGGGCCTTTTATGCGGCACGGTGTGTCCGGGAGCAAATCGTACTATCGTCACGACCATTTCTCCGCAAACGCGCTTCATGGCCTATTCGATGATGGGAGGATTCTTCGCACCGGAAATGAAGTATGCCGGCTACGACAAGATCATCCTTCGCGGCAAGTCCCCGAAGCTCGTTTACATCTGGATCAAAGACGACAAGGTGGAGCTCCGTGATGCCGCGCACCTGTCCGGCAGGGGCGCCGTGGAAACCCAGGATCTCATCCGGGAGGAATTGAAGGAACCGCGGGCCCATGTGGCGGCCATCGGTTTGGCCGGTGAAAACAGGGTCTGGTTTTCCTCCATCGAGCAGGGCCGCTCCAGCGCCAGCCGACAGGGACTGGGTGCCGTCATGGGAGACAAGGGCGTCAAGGCGATCGCGGTCCGGGGCACCAAGGACATCAATGTTTACCGTCCGGCTGAACTGTTCAAGGAATGCGACTGGATGATGGATTACATGATGTGGCGGCAGGAAAACCCGATCCCCAAGATGATGCCCATCATGGCCATCCTCGGGTCGCCCCAGGAAATGATGGAATGCGACGAGAAGTGGCACACGGAGAATTTTGTGTGGGGAAATGCCCGGACCCGAAGAAAGAATTTCTGGACACCGGAAATCGAGGAAGCCTGGACGAAGACTCAGACCAGCGTGCGGACGCGGCTGATCAGCTGCTACAACTGTCCCATCAAGTGCGGGGCAGTGATCACCATTCCGGGACAGGCCGCCTACATGATGAAATGCTTCACGAAGCTGACCTATGCCCTGGGCGCCATGGTGGACTCTCTGGAGTTCAGTCTGCGGACGGCTCAGCGGGCCACGGAATACGGTCTGGACGGATTCTCTGCCCCCCAGGTCATCGCTTTCGCCTGGGAACTGCTGGAAGCCGGGATCCTGAAAGAGTCGGATTTCGGGGGAACGGAGGAATATCCGCCCTGCCCGCTCGATGATAACGCCGCGAGATTCAACTGGCTGCTGGACCGGATCGTCCGCCGCCAGGGGATCGGCAATATCCTCGCCAATGGCGTCTACTGGGCTGCCCGGGAGATCGGCAACGGCGCGGAAGTCTATGATCACAACTGCATCCGGAAGCATGAGCAGACCCCGCTCAAACTCGGCATGGTCAATCCCCTGTACTATCTGATGTATGCCACCAACGAGAAGCTGAACATCACCCAGATTGAAGGCCAGTGGCCCCAGATGCCTTACCCGGATCCGGCAGACCGGGAGGCCTTTGTGAAGGATTGGTTCCAGGTTCCCGAGGAAAAGTTCAAGGGATACTTCCTGAAATGGGAGCCCAAGGGGGAATTCTCCATGCCCTATTACCCGGGCGTTCAGGAGTGCTGCGATATCGTGAACTGGATGGAGATGATGCACTACATCGATGACGCCACGGGTGTCTGTACGGGCATCTCGGCCTTCCACCTGAAGCCGCCCTATCACATCCACAACTATCCGGGCATTATTGCCAATGCAGCGGGGATCGAGATGGACGAAGAAAAGCTGATCACCTTCACCAAGCGGGAACGGCAGCTGGTCCGAGCCAACAATGTCCGCAGAGGCTGGAGAAGAGAGGACGATACGCCCCCTGAAGACCACTGGTCAAAGCGGCTTCCCGAGTATGAAAAACAGCTCCTTGATGCGTACTACGAGTTCAAGGGGTGGAATATGGATGGGATTCCCACCAAGGAGACTCTGCAGGCGCTGGATCTGGGTTACATTGCTGAAGATTTTGAGAAGAGAGGTATTTTATAAAATGGCCAAGATAAAAAAGACAATCAAAACGATCAAGGTCGATGTTTCCAAATGCAATGGCTGCCGGGCATGCGAGATGATCTGCTCCGCCTTTCACGCAACCCCGAAATACAGCACCATGAATCCGGAAAGAGCGCGGATCCGCCTGTTCCGCCATCCGCTCAGAGACGTTTATCTTCCCATGTATGCGGGCCCCTATACCGCAGCGGAATGTATGGGAAGGGAAACCTATCTCATTGACGACAAACAATACGATGAGTGCGACTTCTGCCGCGCCGCCTGTCCGTCCCGGGAGCTTTTCCACGAACCGGATTCCGGCCTCCCCCTCAAATGCGACATGTGCGAAAGCGATCCTCCCGAGAAAGAGCCCCTCTGCGTCAAGTGGTGCCCGAACGACGCCCTGACTTACGAAGAAAGAGAAGAGGAAGTTGAAGAGCAGGTGGAAATGGCGGATGTGGAAGAAGGGCTTACCGCCATGGTGGACAAGTATGGCATGGAAAAGCTGAAGGATGCCTTTA
>CAZKRB010000053.1:15700-21266 GCA_964555065.1 uncultured Syntrophus sp. | reverse complement strand
TCAGGAAAGAGCGAGCCGCTTGATTACTGGATATATAAGAGTTGTTTTGCAGACAAAACCTGGGAGTTGAAAAGCCGCCCAAGCAGAAATCGGAGAGGAAGCCGCCGGCGTCCAAGGGGATGCGCCCGGAAGCGATGAATGAAGGCCGCCTGTTTTTTATTGAAATAATAAGGCGGTTTCTTTATCCTTCTTTGCTGCCTGATAAAAAAGGGCCTTTGGATGCAGAGGACGGAAACGGGGGCGGGCGTGGACGGGGGAAGGCTTTTGAACGGCTCCCGCTCCGATGTGATCCGTCCCGGAAGGATCGAAAAAGGGGCAAAGGACGAATATGAATCCAATCTTGAGCCGGTTGCGGCTTCCCGAGGATGTGGCCTTGATGCTTGCGAACAGCAGGAGTCTTACCTGGGCCCATTCCATCGCCGACCTTCAGGAATTGTTTGCCGGTCTGGGGGACAAGCCGCAGGTCGTCGAGTACGATGTGCCGGGGAAGGGCATTGTGAAGGAAGCCTCGGTCTGCAGGGTCAAAAACGGAATTTCCGCGAACTACTATGATTCCTACATGCGTCGGCGCGATCCAGATTGTATGCTGATCGGCGACGAACTGCCGACGGACAAGGCGAGATTCCGGGACGTCTATCTCCGGGATTTTTCGGAGGTCCGAAAGGCGACCCTGGACTGGCTGAAAAAGCAGGATCTGCTGGCCTTTGCCTTCATGGCGGGGCAGGGCGAATACGGCATCCCGTCGCTGGCCGTCGTGCCCGCGAACGCCGGTTTTTTCGCCCTCGGCCTGGGGCTCCTGCAGGGAGTGGCCGATCTGAAGGCGGTCGAGACTTTTTCGCCCAGGTGTTTCCTCTATGTGGCGCCGCCTTTCCGCCACCTCTATTTCGCCGGTCGGCAGAGAGTCGTCCATTGCCGGACGCAGGACCGGTACGAGATTTTCAGCTACAACCTCTATCCCGGCCCCAGCGCCAAAAAGGGAGTTTATGGGGCGCTCCTCCATTTCGGGGAGATGGAGGGCTGGATTACGGCCCATGCCGCCGTTGTCCAGGTCGTTACGCCCTACAACCTCAAAGTGACCATCATGCACGAGGGTGCCAGCGGCAGCGGGAAAAGCGAGATGAACGAGCATTTTCACCGGGAAGATGACGGTTCGATCCTTGTGGGCGCCAATATCCTGAGTGGAGAAAAACGTTATCTCGTGATTCCCAAGGGATGTAAGCTCCGGCCCGTAACGGACGACATGGCCCTCTGTCATCCCCGGATTCAGAGGAGCAACGGCAAGCTGACCGTCGTCGACGCGGAGAACTCCTGGTTCATCCGCGTGGATCACATCCGGGAATACGGAACCGACCCCGATATCGAGGCCCGCTCGATTCATCCCCGCGAACCGCTCCTGTTCCTGAACATCGATGCCCAGCCGAACAGCACCGCGCTTTTGTGGGAGCATGTCCTGGATGAAGACGGCAGGCCCTGCCCCAATCCGCGGTTCATCCTGCCGCGCAGCACCGTCCCCGATGTCGTGAGCAGGCCGGTGAGCATCGACATCCGCAGTTTCGGTGTCCGCACCCCTCCCTGTACCCGAGAAAAGCCCAGCTACGGCATTCTCGGCCTGTTCCACATCCTGCCGCCGGCTGTTGCCTGGCTGTGGCGGCTGGTTTCTCCGCGCGGGTACGATAATCCGAGCATCATCGACACGGAAGGGATCGGCTCGGAAGGCGTCGGCTCCTACTGGCCCTTTGCGACGGGCCTGCAGATCTCCCAGGCCAATCTTCTCCTGAAGCAGATTGTCGAGTCGCCGAAGGTGCACTACATCCTCTGCCCGGCGAAACACATCGGCGCCTGGAACGTCGGATTCGTGCCGGAGTGGATCGCCCGCGAGTATCTGGCCCGCCGCGGCGGCGTCCGCTTTGCCGCCGGTGAAATCGCCGAATCTCCCGTCCCGCTGCTGGGTTACGAATTGGAGGAGCTGGTCGTCGAGGGGTTCGCCTTCACGAAGACCTTCCTCAACCCCGCATACCAGAGCGAAGTGGGGCCGGAGGCTTTCGGCGCAGGGGCGAAGATTCTGAACGATTATTTTGCCCGCGAGCTGAAACCCTTTACCGCAGGTGGGCTGGATCCGCTGGGCAGGAAGATTATCGACTGCTTCCTTTCGGGGGGGAGAACGGCGGACTTCGAGGCGCTTATCGAACACGAGAGCCTGTTCATCGAGGAATGAAAGCTCAGCCGGGGGATGGCGGCCGGTAATTGTCGAGAGCCAGCACCTGCTCCGTAAGCTCGGCGATCAGTTCGTCATTCAGCTCGGCGAGCGATACCTTCCGCAGGCAGTTGGATACCTCGATATCCGCCATGTTGAACTTCGGCAGATCGCTGTGTTTGAACCCCTCGACAACGCCATAGTCGACGCCCTCGGCCTCAAGGTCTGCCAGGGCTGAAGCCAGGTCGCCGCGCTCCCGGGTTATCTTGAGCCGGGCCGCCCCAAGGCCGATGACCACATCCGCCCCGGCATCGAAGTGCCGTTTGGTATCGCCTTGATCGACGGAATGGGTGACCATATTTTTAACCGTTCCGACCTTGCCGTACCTGGCCAGAGAACGGACCAGGGCGCTCACCAGGGTGGTTTTTCCCGTTTTTTTGGTTCCTACGACGCAGATGACTTTCATGATGGCTGCAAGTCTCCTCCGTACACTTCCTCAAATTCCATCTTCATAATGCGGGGAATGCTCCCGCCTACCGACCGTGGCCGCCGCGCCAACCGCCTTCGGGGCCACCGTGGCCACTGCCCGGGTAGCCTCCCGACGGCCGCTCGATGCCGGGTCCCGATCTGCCTTTCCACCCGCCATCACCCTGCGGTCTGACCTCCAGGCCTCTCCCCGTTCCCGGCACGGCATCCCCTCTGCCCCCTGGCCTCTCGCTTGACAGGGGACGGCCGCGCCCTGAATCCGGCGGCACACGCGGGGGCTGGACCTGCGGCATACGCTCGTGCCGGGTTCTGATGTCCGGCCTCGGCATGGAGGGCCCCCACTTCGGCTGGACCTGCGGCACGCGCTCCTGCCGGGTGGGAACATCCGGACTCGGAATCGTGGGTACGCGCTGTGGCTGAACTTGCGGCACACGCTCCCGCCGAGTGGGCACATCCGGACTCGACATCGTGGGCACGCGCTGTGGCTGGACTTGCGGCATGCGCTCCTGCCGGTTGGGGACATCCGGTCTTGGCATCGTGGGTACGCGCTGCGGCTGATTGGGAATATCCGGCCTCGTCATAGTGGGCACCCTCTGGGGCCAAATCTCCGGCATCCGCTCTCCCCGTGGAGGCGTTACGGCTCGCCGCTCCAGGGCCGAATCAGGGGGGCGTCTACCTTCCGGTTGAAATCCCCTGAAATCGCGGCGGGTTTCCGCGCCGGGACGGCTGCCCCTGTCGAAAGGCTCCCGTGCGGCGGGGCTGCGGTAAGGAAAACCCTTCCGATGACGGGCATCGTGGCGCCAGATCTCCCTTCCGCCGCGCCGGCGCGAGTCCTTGTATTTGCGGGAATAGGGCTTCTTGCGCGCATCCACATAGACGCGATGGCGATGCCAGTAGAAACCGGACCAGTGACCCCACGGCCCGATCCATATGGAAGGCCCTGAGATATAAGCGCCACTGAGGTAAAAGCCTGGATAAAACCAGGGGGACGGACAGGTGGGATACCACCAGGGTCCGTATACCCAGCAGGGGTCATAGGCGGGGGCGTACAGGACATCGGGTTTGGCCGGCTCGATGAGGATATCTCCATCCTTTTCGCTCACGTTCTGCTGAGCCGTGGATTTCAGATTTCCCTCTTCCCGGGCCTTTTTCCGCAGGTTCTGAATCGTATCCATGACTTGATCCTGCCGGCCTAGAAAGGCATCTCCCAGGAAAGACGTCTCCTCCAGGTTTTCACTCATCGCGGACAGCACCCGGGGGAAGTTGCAGAGCGATTTGACGCTCGCATCCCAAGGCTTGTCCTTCAGGGCTTCATTGAGTTTTTCTCCGAAGAGGCTTGGATGGCCTTTTACCCATTGGTCGGCTTCAGCCACCTCCAGCGGGTAGGTCGAAGCCATGAGAATCTGGGAGAGCAGCGCATCGGGGTAAAGGGCGAGAGGTGCAAGGAGCCGGTCAAGTTCTTCCTGGCTGTAGACCCTGTCGGTACCTGTCGGCTGTCCGTTGTCCTGCGCCACAAGGACGGCGGGCGCCGCCAGGAATAGCGCCAGCAGCAACAGCAGGATCTTTTTCACCGTCCCTGTTTTCATCTTTTTTCTCCATTCTTTCACTCATTTCCCGCACAAGTTTCGCCGGGATGTGCGCAAAGGCCCGTGCTCGCGGAATCTCGATGGAGGTGTTCTCCTTCCGCCCCGCCGTTTATGCCTCTCCCTGAAGACCATTAATTATAGCCGCTGAGTTGAAAAAGGTAAAATGTTTTGACTGCTTAATATCTACGGGCATTGTGGCAGGCGAAAGCTGTTGTCCGGGTGCAGCCCGATCATCTCATGAGTTTGTCCAGCACGCTCATCACGCGGCCTTTGTCGGGTTCCGCAAGCCCCACCGGATCGGCGATGGTCGAGCTTTTGAGGATGCTTTTCCGGTGGGAAAAGGTCTCGAAGGTGTAACGGCCGTGATATCTCCCCATTCCGCTGGGGCCCACGCCGCCGAACGGCAGGAAGGGGGAGGCGGTGTGCATGATCGTGTTGTTGATGGCGCCGCCGCCGAAGGAGATCTCTCCCATGATCCGCTTTGCCACTGCTTCATCTTCGGAAAATAAATACAGGGCAAGTGGTTTCGGGCGCTCGTTGATTTTGCGGATGATGTCGTCAAGATCGGAGTAGACCAGGATGGGCAGGATCGGCCCGAAAATTTCCTCCTCCATGATGGGATCATGCCAGTCCACGGGCGACAGGATCGTCGGTCCGAGGTAACGGCCTTCCCGATTTCTTGCGCCGCCGTAGAGGATTTTTCCCGGGTCCAGCAGGGCGTTGAGCCGCTGAAAATGACGGTCGTTGATGATGCGGCCGTAGCGCGGGTGAAGGGAGGCGTCTTCGCCGTAAAATTTGCGGATGACCTTGATCAGTTCTTCGATGAAGGCCTCTCGCCTGGACTGGTGCACAAGGACATAATCCGGCGCCACGCAGGTCTGGCCGGCATTGATGAATTTTCCCCAGCTGATGCGATGCGCGGCGGCGGCCAGATCGGCATCTTCATGCACGATGGTCGGACTTTTTCCGCCCAGCTCCAGGGTCAGAGGGGTCAGGTTCTTCGCCGCCGCCGCCATCACGATTTTTCCCAGGATGGCGCTGCCGGTAAAGAAGAGATAATCGACGGGTAGGGTCAGCAGCGCCTGCGTCTCCTCCGCCCCGCCCTGCACCACATGGAGATATTCCTCGGGAAAGGTGTTGTTGATGATTTTCTCCAGTACCGTAGCCGTATGGGCGGACAGCTCCGAAGGCTTGAGAAGGGCCGTATTGCCGGCGGCGATGGCCCCGACCAGGGGCATCATGATCAGCTGAAAAGGATAATTCCAGGGGGCAATGATGAGGCTGACGCCGTATGGCTCCC
>CAZKRB010000053.1:0-15600 GCA_964555065.1 uncultured Syntrophus sp. | reverse complement strand
TTTCTGTGCTTTAAATAATTTTTCTAACGACTCCTTGTCCATTTTTTCCCTCCGGCTTCGAGAAATCGGATCGCCGTGCCGGCGCTGCTGCCTTGAAACAATCAGGCGCTTTTCAGGAATTCCAGAACGGCGGCATTGAAGAGTGCGGCCTGTTCCACATTGATAAAATGGGCGGCTTCGGGAATGATCTTCAGCTCCGATGAAGGGACCCGCTTGTGGATGAATTCCCCTTCCGAAACGGGGGTTCCCTGATCCTGCGCGCCAAAAAGGATCAGGGTCCGCAGCGAGATGCCGCCGATCGCCTGCCGCAGATCCAGAGTGCGGATCGCCGCACAGCAGCCGCAGTAGCCTTCCACCGATGCCTCCAGGATCATCCTGCGGATCTCTTCCACCTCTGCCGGCATGCGCTCCTGACCGGCCTTCGTGAACCAGCGGTCAATGGTGGCATTTGCCACGGCCGCCATTCCCTCTTCCCGGACCGTTTGAATCCGCTCATTCCACAGCTCGGGGACAGGCGTGTAAGAGGTGGTGTCGCAGAGAATCAGGGACAGGAGACGCTCTCCATGAAAGGCGCCCAGCCTCTGCCCGATCATTCCCCCGAGGGATATGCCGCAGAAATGGACCTTCTCCAACCCGAGAAAATCCATCAAGCCCATGGCATCGAGGGTCAGCATTTCCATGGAATAAGGGCCTGGCGGGACCGCGGATTGCCCATGGCCGCGGCTGTCGTAACGAAGAACCCGGTAACCGGCCTCCATCAGTGCGGGCGCCTGAAACTTCCATACTCTCCGGTCCGAAGCCAGGGAGTTGGAAAGCATCACGACGGCCCCCTTGTCGGGGCCGTCCAGTGAGTAAGAAAGCCGGGTTCCGTTGATCTTCGCCAGGGACATTTCGACCTCCATCTCAAACATTTCCGGGACTCGAAAGTCCCGCTGTCCTCGTCTATTTCTATAGCAGAGCTCATGCCGGGTTGGCAAGCCTTGGCGAACTCCTCGACAGGACCCCGGCAAAGTCGGCCGAGCAATTTCTAATCCTCATGCCCGGCACGGGCGCGACGAAGGATATAAATAATCCGGTGGTTGTACTGCCCGGACGGACTTGGGGAGGGCAGAGACAAATAAGGTGGCAGATTTTAAAAAAACCTGCCACCTTATTTTCGGAACTTTTAAACTAAAACTTTGAAACGAAAAGAAACATCTTCAAAAAGGGTCTACTTCCGCATGGAACGCTCGAAAATGGCTTCGGACTTCTGCGCCTTTTCCTCAGCCAACTTCGCCCTTTCCTCGGCGCGGACTGCGGCGTCATTTGCCTTCATGGCGGCCGCTTTGGCATCCTGTGATTCCTTCAATGCCTCATCAGCTTTCATATTGAGCTGCTGATTTTCCGCCTGCACCTTCTCGAGGTCACCTTTGGTTGCACAACCCGTCAAAGTAAGAGAGAGAACAAACATGATTGAAATCGCCAACAGACTTTTTTTCATCGTCTAATCACCTCCTTTCTTTATTCGATATAACTTACTAACCTATCGCGACTATTAAAATAAAACGAGGTGATGTTGATCATCCCGTCTTTTTTTCAGGCCCGGCAGGATCCGTTATTCTGCGTGTTTCTTCGCGTTTATCCCGGTCGTTTTCGTCAGCGCGGTCATCCCTCTTTTCGGAGCGGGCATTCGTTCCTCCACGGCCGGAACAATAAGGTGGACGAAGTTTAAATTATTTCAGCGGCAATTACAAACTAAAAAACGGGATCAACTAGCTCTCCACCGAGGGTTCAATCAGTATCCCATCGATTTCCAAATCAATTTTCAGGCGTTTAACGGCATCCCGGGCCTTGTAGAGATCATTGAACGGGCCGGCGATGACCCGGTAGCGATCACGATTCGGCAGCACCCTTGCGGGGATCGGCGGCCCCTGGTGGTTGATCAACGCGGCCATCCTCTCCGCCTCAATCCGGTCGCGCAGGTCGGCAGCCAGTACATACCACGCGTTCATGTTCAGCTCCGGGATTCCCGGACTGCCGTATAACTTCTCCGGGTGCCGGACTTCCACCACGTCCGCCGTCTCTGCACCGCCCTGTTTGCGGCTGTCGAGAATGGGAACGGGGATGCCCCGCGCCTCGGCGAGCGCTTCCTCAACCCGCTTCCAGTTAATGGGACGCGCCGATTTCTTTTCGATTGCTTTCAGCTTCGCCGTGAGCTTCTTAAGCTCCCCCGGATCAGCGCCTTTCGAGGGGGCATGAACTTCCAGGTATAAGACGCCGCTTCGTTGTCCGACCAGATAGGGCTGGTTGAGGATGTTCACCGGGGTGTTCACCGGTGTGCTGTCGAAGAGCTGTTTGATGTTCTCCGGATAGAGCCGGATGCAGCCATTGGTGGCATTCAGGCCGATGCTGGCCGGCTTGTTCGTCCCGTGGATCAGATAACTCGGCTCACTCAGGTACAGGGCGTATTCCCCCAGGGGGTTGTCAGGCCCCGGAGGGACAAACGGGGGCAGAGGGTCCCCTTTTTTCCGGTGATCCCCGGCGATGGAAGCGGGGACATGCCAGGTCGGCCGGACCTGCTTGCGCGTTACCGTCATTTGCCCTCGAGGCGTGGGCCGCTCCGAGGAGCCGACGCCCACCGGGTAGGTCGACACCAGTTGTGACGACTTGCCGTCCCCTTTAAACAGAAATAGCCTCATCGTGGCCAGGTTGATCACGATGCCTCTTCTCGAACTGTCCGGCAGGATAAAACTGAGCGGCAGAATAACGAGCTGTCCGGCCTCCGGCACCCAGATATCGACTCCCGGGTTCGCGGCGCTGATCTCTCCGATTCCCAGACTGAAGTGTCTGGCAATGTCCGGCAGGGTATCTCCCTCTTGGAGCCTGACGGATGCCAGGCGGCCGACGACGTCCTGCCCCTTTGCGAGGGAAAAGTCGTTCCGTGTGAGCTTTTCCTCGGGAAAGGTCGGGGGCGGGAAGGTTTTTGCCGTAGGTCTGAGCGCCGCGCAGCCATGGAGGAATAAAATCAGCAGGAAGGGGACGATAAAGTGGAGCTTTTGGGATAATGCGGGATGGTCAATGATTCGGTTCATGGATTCAATACATATCCTCTTTCAATAAAAAAGTTGAAAATCCCTTTGGCGAAGGGCCGAGGCAGGGAGGTACGCAGGGGGTGATGCCGTGCGGATTCCCGACGGTCTTCTAGGGCCTGATGTCAACGGTGGTGCCGTTCGGCACGAGGCCGGCGATTTCTTCGATTTCTTCGTCGGTTACGGCAATGCACCCTTTCGTCCAGTCGACTTCCGAATGGAGGGCGCCCACCCACGAGAATCCATTCTTAAGGCCGTGGATCATAATGCTCCCGCCCGGATCGACGCCCATTGCCCTGGCCCGCTTACGGTCTTTCTCGTTGGGATAGGAAATACGGAGAGACAGGTGATAGCGGCTGTCCTTGTTTCTCGAATCGATGAAGTAGGTTCCCTCCGGGGTTTTGTGATCGCCCAGCCTTTCTTTCGGACCGTTCGGGTTCCCCCCCAGGGCGATCCTGTAAGTCCTGAGCACCTTACCCTTTGCGATAAGCATCAGACGCCGCTCTTTCTTCCTTATCAGAATCTTTTCCGCCGGTCCATCGTGGAGGGAAAAAACCTTCTGTTCAAGCGCTTCGATCTTCTTCCGCAGGGACTGAATCTCCTCATCCCGGCTCTTGATTTCGCGCTCCAGGGTCTCAATCCGTCGTTGCTGCTCCAGAATCGTTTGGTTTTTCACCGTCACCGTGTGGAGATGGGCGATCATTTCCACACTGTCCTGCCTGTACTTGCTTTCCGGGTAGTCCTTCAGAAGTTTTTGGAAACAATCCAGGGCCCTCTGGTAATCCTTCTGTTCATTACTCGGATAGGCGTAAAGAATTCCCATCTCGAAAAGAACCCGGTCCCCGGCAGTGGGATAGGCTTCCATAATCTGTTCGTATTTACTCAGAGAGGCCTGGTAGCTTCCCTGGCGGAAAAACTCATTGGCTTCTTCGAAAGTCGGCCCGGCCAGAAGACCCTGATAAAAGTGGCTGCACCCGCCCAGGAGAGAGGCGGCGATGATCAGGCAGGCAACGAAAAGGGTGCGAGGCGCTTTCGGCCTCTTCGGTTCATTATCCATATCCATATTCAGGTAGATTGATGATATCGTTGATGACTACAGATTCGGTTCTATTTCCATCCAAATATAATTAGTAAATTTACCACAATATAAATCAAAATGCCTCATTTTTTTCCATCAATGCGCGGGGGGAAGAAACAGCGGCTTTCAACTCGATCCAGACCCCATTCAGCCGGCGATGTAGGCCGCCGGTCCGGCAGGACTTCCGGGCTTGAATGGCGTCGAGGATCTTCAGGTGCACTTGGGGAAAGAAATTTCACCCTGAGAGACGGAGTCCGGGACGGACCGCCTACCGGCTCCCGTAAATGAAGTTGACACCCCCTGCTTTGCCCTTATAATGGCACCTGCATCAGGGAATCATACAATCTTTCCCTGCTTGAGAAAAGGAACTGATGGTTGTCCGCGAATGCCTCCCCTGGGAGAAGGTTTCCGCGGGAGAGAGGATCGATGAATCGGATACTTATCCTTTTTGCACACCCCCGTTTTGAAAATTCCCGGGTCAACCGGGCGCTGCTGGCGGCTGTCGGGAACATGCCGGCGGTCACGCTGAACGATCTCTACGAGCATTATCCTGACTTCAACGTTGACGTGGAGCGGGAAAAGGCCCTGCTGACCGATCATTCGGTCATTGTCTGGCATCATCCTCTTTACATGTACAGTGCTCCGGCGCTGCTCAAGCAGTGGATCGATCTGGTCCTGGAGCATGGCTGGGCCCACGGCCGGGGAGCGGAAGCCTTGAAGGACAAACGGATTTTCAACACGCTGACCTCGGGCGGGACGAGGAACGAGTACTCGGCAACGGGCCGGCACCGCTACACGATTGGAGAGTTTCTTCTTCCCTTCCGGAAGACGGCCGCCCTCTGCAGGATGATCTACCTGCCGCCCTTTGCGGTGCAGGGCACCTATATGCTCACCGATGGGGAGCTGGCGCGGCAGGCAGCCCTTTACGGCAGCCTTCTGGATCGGCTGGCGAAGGAAGACGGCAACGTCGAATCCATGAACGCCTTTCCCTTCTTGAATGACTGGCTTTGCCAATGAATTCCACTTTTCTTCACGACGCCTTCATCTACCTGGCCGCGGCAATCGTCTTTGTGCCCCTTGCCAAAAAAATCGGGATGGGATCGGTCCTGGGGTATCTTTTTGCCGGCATCATCATCGGCCCCTTCTTCCTCGGCTTTGTCGGCGGCGAGGGGAAGGACGTCATGCATTTTGCCGAGTTCGGCGTGGTGATGATGCTCTTTCTCATCGGCCTGGAACTGGAGCCGGCCCATTTCTGGCGGATGCGCCACCTCATCCTGGGGACGGGAGCGCTCCAGACCGGGTTGACGACGCTCGTTTTCTGGGGGTTGTTCCTCCTGCTCGGATTTTCCTGGACGGCGGCCCTGGCCTGCGGCCTGGCCCTGTCCATGTCGTCGACGGCGATTGTTCTTCAGACGCTCCATGAAAAGGGCCTTTCCCAGACGCGGGCCGGGAGAAGCTCGTTCGCCGTGCTGCTTTTTCAGGACATCTCCGTCATCCCCATCCTGGCGGCGCTTCCGCTGCTGGCCCTTTCCGCGGTCAAACCCCCTGCACAGGAACAAGCCACGTTCCTGGAAGGGTTGCCCGGCTGGGCCCAGACCCTTGCCCTGTTGGGCGCCGTCAACCTGGTGGTTGCGGTGGGCCGCTTTCTCATCGTTCCCTTTCTGCGGTTCATTGCCCGCCTCCGCCTCCAGGAACTGTTCACGGCCTCCGCCCTGTTCATCGTGATTGCCACCGCCTCTCTCATGGGACTTGTCGGCCTCAGCCCAGCCCTGGGGACCTTCCTGGCGGGGGTCGTCCTGGCCAACAGCGAGTATCGGCATGAACTGGAAAGCAATATCGCCCCCTTCAAGGGAATCCTCCTCGGCCTGTTTTTCATCTCCGTGGGGACCTCGATCAATTTCCGGCTGATCCTCAATGACCCGCTGGGAATCCTGGCTCTCGTCGCCGGGGTGATTGTGGTGAAGACTGCGGTCCTCGCCTTAACGGGCAAGCTGTCCCGCCTGACTTTCGATCAGAACCTCCTCTTCAGCCTTGGCCTGGCTCAGGTCGGGGAATTCGCCTTCGTCCTCTTTTCCTTCATCAACCAGCTTCACATCCTGTCGCCCACCTGGACGGACACGATGATGGCGGTGACTGCGCTCAGCATGACGGCGACCCCACTCCTGCTGCTGCTAAACGAGCGCCTCATCCTTCCCCGTTTCGGCACCCTGGAGCGGGTGGAGGAAAAAAGCGACGTCATCGACGAGCAGTACCCGGTCCTCATCGCCGGGTTCGGACACTTCGGCAGCACCGTCGGACGGTTTCTGAGGGCCAACGGAGTCCATTGCACGGTCCTCGACAACGATTCCGACCGGGTGGAACTGCTGCGGAAGATGGGGTTCAAGGTTTTCTACGGAGACGCCACGCGCGTCGACATTCTCAAGGCGGCGGGGGCAGACCAGGCAAGAATTCTCATCGCGGCCATCGGTTCGCCCGACATCAATCACAACCTCGCGGAAAAGGCGCGGAATCTCTTCCCGAACCTCGTGATCCTGGCCAGGGCGGAGAACAACCAGGACGCCTATGAATTCATCGACCAGGGGGTCGGGGATGTTTACCGGGAGACGGTCGGTACCTCCATACGCCTGGGAATCGATGCCCTGGTGAAGCTCGGCTTCCGGAGGTACAGCGCCACGCGTGCGGGACAAAACTTTATCCGCTATGATGAAGCGGCCCTGTTCAAGCTGGCGCCGTTCCATCACAATGAGAGCGACTACATCGTCAATGTCCGGGAGGAGATTGAAAACCAGGAGCGGCTCCTGACCAGTGACCGTCGGATCAATCCCACGGAAAACGATCATGCGTGGGATAGTGATTTTGTTCGGGATGAGTATGAAAGCGAAAAGGTTTGACAGCCGACTTTTGCCTGAGTATCGTTAAATTGTTATTCCGATTGAGAAAAAGTGAGAAGGAATGCAGGGAGGACTTCAGCGGATGAAGAAATGGATGGGCTGGATGATGGTCGGGGTAACGGTTCTGCTCTGCCTGGGATTGGCCGGGCAGACTTTTTCAGCGCCGAAAGGAGGAGGGATGATGAGGATTTCGAGTTCCGCTTTTAAGGAAGGCCGGAAAATTCCGTTGAAAAACACCTGCGACGGGCAGGATGTTTCTCCGCCCCTGGAGTGGGACAATGCCCCCGGGGGGACGAAAAGTTTAGCCCTGATCTGTGATGACCCTGATGCTCCTGGAAGCGTCTGGGTCCACTGGGTGATCTATGGCATCCCGCCGGAGATGAAAGCCCTGGGCGAGTCCGTCCGCCCGTTGAGGGAACTGGACAGTGGCCTCCGACAGGGAACGAACAGCTGGTCGAAAATCGGTTACGGCGGTCCCTGTCCCCCCGGCGGAACGCATCGCTATTATTTCAAACTCTACGCCCTGGACACGGCGCTGAATCTGGGGTCCGGCGCGACCAAAGAGCAGCTCCTGGCGGCCATGAAGGGCCATATCCTCGAAGAGGCCCGTCTCATGGGGACCTACCAGCGCAGCCGCTGAACGGGGCCGCGCCCATCTTCCGCGAAAAGGGGCGGGTGAGCGCTGCCGGGAAGAAAGAAGAATTTGCAGGCAAAACATCGCTATATGTGTTAAAACCCGGCAAAGTAAAATTGCACCAGGCTGTTAAGCGCCATGTACGACCTTGTCCCGAGAAGTGAAAAAAAAACGAACCGCTGTCTCGCCTGTGGAGAAACGATCCAGTCCAGTCGCAGGAAGTACTGTTCCGTCCATTGCCGCCAGAGGCTGTGCAAAAAACTGGACCTGAGAACCGGCTTGATCCAGGCGCTGAATACGCGCTACGCCACCTTTTATTTTACGGACCTGGCGGTCATGATGGATATGGTCCCTTACAGCTCCCGTCAGACCTACCGCTTTTCCTTCCCCCGCATCGTGGGCGAAACGCCGGCCGACGACTTCAGTCGGATGGCCGATCACCTGGGCGAAATCTGGTGGGCGGAACAGCGGCGGACCAACAAGCGATACCTGGCCTCCAAGCTTCTGCTCGACCAGGCCACTTGGAATACCGGTTCGATCCTCTGCGTCAAACCCTATGAAGTGCGGATGCCCACCATTCAGAAAAGATCCCTTCTGCATCTCCAGCTTGACTCCGGGGAACTGAACCGGGGAGATCCCCACCGGACGATCCTCAATGCCTACCGCCGGCAGGTCAAGATTCACCATCCCGATGCGGGCGGCGATGCCGCCATGTTCAGGAAGATACAGACCGCCTATGAATCCCTGAATCTGTGGGCCAGGAATCCCACTTTTGTCAAACGCCGCGGTTTTCCCGACAAGTGGTTCTATGACGGCGGCAAGAACAAATGGCTCCAGCCGATTTCCTGGTAGCGGACAAGGCGAGGCAACGCTCCCGGTTCCTTCCGGATCGTTCCCTTCGATTTTTCCCGTTGAAGGCTGCCTGTTTCTGTTTTTTATGATTGACAGGGTATCCCGATTTTTATATAGACAGAGTGTCTATAGAGATAAATTAGTTAACTATTTGAATTTCTTGATGAAAAAATTAAGATAGACGTTCTGCTCACTCGTGTGACGTGGGGATCCATCAAGAAATGAAGGGCCGGCCATGAAACCCACGGGAAGCCAGATTCTTGCAGAATTCATCAATTGCTCCGTCGACATACTGAATGATTCTCAAGCGCTGGAGCGGATCCTGGCGGAAGGGATTGAAGCCAGCAGTCTGGGACTGGTCAGCCTGAGCAGTCACTGTTACGATCCCATCGGTGTCACCTCGATCGCCGTCATCAGCGAATCCCACATCGCGATCCACACTTACCCGGAAGCCCGGCACGCCTCCGTGGATATTTTTACCTGCTCCCGGGGAAATGAAAAGTCATGGCACCTGCTGCAGTACCTGGAAGAGCAACTGAAGCCGGCCACGGTGCGGCTGGTGGAGGTGTCCCGGGGGAATCCTCTGGAAGTGTCAAAGACCAACTGGATTACCGACGATAACAGCGCGGCCGGCTTTGACGTGCGATATCGGGTGGATGGGGAACTCTTCTTCGGGATTTCAAAATACCAGGACATCCGGGTCATCGAGAACCGGGATTTCGGGCGGATGCTTTTCCTCGACAACGATCTGCAAATCGCCGAACGGGACGCCCATCTCTACAACGAGGCCATGGTGAGTCCTCTCCGGGAAAGGGGGGCCGCCCTTTCTTCCGTGGCAATTCTGGGCGGCGGCGACGGCGGGGTTCTTCACGAGCTGCTGAAGCTGAATCCCGGACATGTCGCGGTCATCGATATCGATGAGGAAGTGATCCGGGTGGCCCGGACCTATCTCGAAAGCATCTGCCATCGCGCCTTTGAAGACCGCCGGGCGGAGGTCATCATTGCCGATGTCTTTGAATATCTCGATGGCAGCCACGCCTTTGAGGCGATGATCTACGACCTGACCATGCATCCCGAGTCCTTCATCGTCATGGAGCGCGAGGAGTACCTGGACCGGCTCTTCGCGAAGATGAACGAAGATCTCAAGAGCGGCGGCGTGGTTTCCCTGCAGTGCGCTTCGGAATACGATTTCGGGACGATCGCCCTGGTGGAGAAGCTGCTGAACCGGCACTTTTCCTCCGTCAACCTGAAAAAGAAACTGATCCCCTCTTACGGCAGCCGGTGGATGTTCGCCTCCTGCGTCAAGGCCTGAAAAAACGGCCGGAAATTTCTCCTGATAGCTTGTCATGAACCGGGAACTGGAAGGTCATATCGCCTCGGCGCCGCGCTCTCCCGGCGTGTACCTCATGAAGGACGCCGCCGGCAGGATTCTTTATGTCGGCAAGGCCAAGGACCTGCACAGCCGGATCCGCGCCTACTTCGGCGGGACGGATTCCCGTGCCATGATTCCCTTCCTCGTTTCCCGGATTTCAGGCCTCGATTTCATCGTGACCCAGACGGAAAAAGAAGCGCTGATCCTGGAGAACAACCTGATCAAGGAACACCGTCCCCGGTACAACATTTATTTCCGGGACGACAAGGCCTATTTCAACATCCGGGCGGATCTCAATGACCCTTTCCCCCGTTTTCAGTTGGTCCGCCGTCCGAAAAAGGACGGGGCAAAGTATTTCGGGCCCTATCCCTCCAGCGCCTCGGCCCGCGAAACCCTCCAGTTCCTCCAGTCCCTTTTCCCCCTGCGGACCTGCCGCGATGCCGAGCTGAAATCCCGCACGCGTCCCTGCCTCGAATATCAGATCAAGCGGTGCCTCGCCCCCTGTGTCGGCCGCATCGACTCGGAAGCCTATCGGCGGATGTTCCGGGACGGGATGGTGTTCCTGGAAGGGCGGGGGAAAAAGCTCCTGGAAGACCTGAAAGGGCGGATGAAGCGGGTGGCCGAGGAGATGAACTTTGAGGAAGCGGCCCTGTTGAGAGACCGGATTGCGGCGATTGAACGGACGCTGGAGAAGCAGCGCATCGTTTCCCGGACGTTCAAGGATCAGGACGTTTTCGGCCTCTATCGCGAGGGGCCTCTCATCCAGGTCTGCATTCTCCTGGTCCGCCAGGGGAAGATCATGGGAAGCACTTTCCTGCCGCCCCTGAAGTTTGAAGGCGAAATCGCGGACATGCTCTCTTCCCTGCTCATGCAGTACTACGAGACCATCGAAGACATCCCCCGGGAAATTCTGATCCCCGCCACCGTGGAAGACCAGGGCGTCATCGGGGAGTATCTGGCGGAAAAGCGGGGAAAGTCGCTGACCGTGGTGGCCCCCCGCCGGGGACGGGGCCTGGAGCTGCTCCGGATTGCGCAGCAGAATGCGGAACAGAGGATGACGCTGGAACGCAAGTCCCTGGAAGACCCGGAGGAGTCCCTCCGCCTGTTGAGGGAAAAGCTCCATCTCCAGCGATTTCCGGCGAAGATCGAGGCCTTTGACATCTCGAACATCGGCAGCCAGTTGGCCGTCGCCTCCCTGGTGAGCTTTCAAGGGGGGAGGCCCGAAAAGTCCGGCTACCGCCGGTTCCGTATCCGGACGGTTGAGGGGGCGGATGACTATGCCATGATCTACGAGGCCCTGAAGAGAAGATATCAGAGCCGGGAGAACCTTCCCGACCTGATTGTGGTGGACGGCGGGAAGGGGCAACTGGCCGTCGCCCTCTCCCTGCTGAAGGACCTGGAGATCTCCGGCCCGGACGTGATCGGGCTGGCCAAGGAGCGGACCAGCGGCCTGGCTGCTGGCGGCGGCGTCGACAAAACCGAGGACCGGGTGTACCTGCCCCACAGGAAAGAGGCCCTCTACCCGAGCCGCTGGCCTGCGGTGCTCTTTCTACTGCAGCGCATCCGGGATGAGGCCCATCGCTTTGCCGTCTCTTATTCCCGCCGCCTGAAGCTCAAAAGCGACTTTCTTTCCCTGCTCGATGAGGTGTCGGGGGTGGGGGAAGTCCGCAAAAAGGCCCTCCTGCGGACTTTCGGCGATCTGGGGAAGATACGGCAGGCGACTGTGGAGGAACTGGCTCGGACCGAAGGGATCGGGAAAGAGCTGGGCGAAAAAATCTACGCTTTCTTTCGTAACGGCGGGGCGGAGCACCGGAGCGACGGATCTTCCGGATAGGGCACCCAGAGTCCGATGCCTGCCGGCTTCTCCCTCAATCTCTCTTCAAGCTCATTGTGTTTCGTAGCAGTCCAGGATTTCGCCGAAATACAGGGTATGGTAATCCTTCTGGGGATAGAAGGCGGAGTCGCACTCCCCGGCGATAAACGACGGGTCCATGGCGGATTTGTAAAGGATTCTGCACTCGTAATGGCGTCCGGGCGTCTGGATGACCGGGGAGGCGACCCGGCGGGCGGGGGCGGTTTTCAGACTGCACGCTTCGAACTTGTCCACGTCCCGGCCGGATTTCGTCCCACAGAAAGCGATCTCCCGCCTCAGGTCTCCGGACGGGAGGGTCACCGTAAAGTCGTCGGCTTTTTCAATGATCCCGAAGGTATGCCGACTGGACCGGACGGCCACCATCAGGATCGGTTTGTTCCAGACAACACCGAAAGTGGCCCACCCAATGGTCATCGTATTCAGGGCGTTTCCCGATTTGACCGTCAGGAAAACTCCCTGCGATAGCTTTTTGAGGGTATCTTCGACAACACTCTTCTGGTCCACCTCTATCATGGCAATCTCCTGAAATGCAGACCGCATAAAGGCTTCGCTGACCCAAGAAACCCGTCAGCAAAGCCTTCGCGTGGTTGTTCTTCAACCAGTGAAAAAGATTGCTAAGAAAGTTACCTTTTTTCTCTCCCCTGCTCGGTGATCACAAACCGCTCCCCTCTCTGATCAATAATGTGGCGACAAACCATTTCCCGCAAACTGGATCGAACATTGAAGAGGGGCTGTCCGAGTCGCTGGGAGATCTCTTCCGGCGTCAGGGGCTGGTCAAGGATCGTCAGCAGAGCCCTGGCCCTTGCCGTGACGGTTCCATCAGGATTGATGCTCCACATCATTCTCCCTCCCTCCGCGGCACTTTGCCGCCGCCTGGAAGTCTTTCCGTTCAGGTTCTCCGATGGAAGAGAAAGGGTAAAAAGAGGTGAAGTCGTTTTTGCTCAGCGTAATATCGGGTGAAAACCGCGGGCAAAGAAGGATTCAAGATTGCTGAAGTCTTCCCGGCGTAAAGCGCCGACAGTGAATTCGCTTTAAAGAGCGGCAGCGAACGACCGCTCGGAATGTACCGGCTTCTTCGGCCCGTTCTGAAGTTAACGGTCGTTCAACTCAAGCGTCTACTTATAGAAACAAGCATCGCCTGTGCCAGGCGGAAAATAAAACAATAGGTGACTGAATATATTGATGAAAGATGATTGCTGCCCGGTTCACGCCTTGAAAAAATCAACCATTGCAGGCAATAAATGTCGAGGAGGGGAGAAGCTCAAAGAAGTAAAAAACAATAGAAGCGATAAGATGGAGCGGTACGTCTGTTGTCGCATTTTCGACAATATTGTCGAGTTTGCCGCAACTTACTGCCGGACCCTGAATTTCTTAGCGGGGATTTTTTTCGATGATTAAGATGAAAACAAATCCAAATGATTGATTATTTTAAGTAATTGTTTTGGTAATTTTCAGGCGTTGGGGTCCAATAAATTTCAATTCGCTGCCAGACAGTGTCTCCGCCCCCGCAGGCCCCCTGGGCGATTCTCTTTCTGTGGGGCCACCGGACCTGTCAGCCGGTGGCCCCACAGCCTGCCTTTAATCGCTTTCGAACCTGAATCCGATTTTCAAGGTGACCTGGAAGTGGGCTACCTTCCCCTCAACCACATGGCCTGTGGTTTCAACCACTTCGAACCAGTCGACGTTCCGGATGGTTTGGGAAGCGGTTTCGATTGCATTGTTAATGGCATCATCAATGCCCTTTTTCGAGGTTCCGACGACTTCAACTTTTTTGTAGACGCGATCCGACATGGCAGCCTCCTTTAAGGTGTTGGTGGTGGAATCCGGTAATGACGAGTTAACAAACTTGAGCAAACCCGCAGCGGCTGTCCGCTGCTAAAATCCCTTTGCCGTCCCCAGGGCGCTCCCCTGGGGACGCGCCGCAGCTCCTGTCTGTTGCCTGTTGAGAATGCTTCTGGAATTACTATTTGATAGTTAGAATATATGATCAGGAGTTTGGTCTGTCAATAGAAAAGGGAAAACTCCGTTTCGCCTGTAAAATCGGCGCCGGCAGCGGCTTTATCCCATCAAGCCGCATTGAATTTAAGAGCGCATTCCCTGAGGAGCGGAGTCGAAGCACGCCCTCCCTGTCTGATCATTTGCATTCGCTGTAGCCGCAGATCCGGCAGACGGCGCAGCCGCCTTCGTGCTCCATGATCCCGCCGCACTCCGGGCAGGCCCCCTTGATCATGGCCACGTTCTCGCTGACCGTGTCATAGCCGTTCGCCTCCATGTGCGCCTGGATGGCTTTCGCCACGGCGTCGGCGCAGGACAGAATCTTGTTGTCGCCGAATCCGGCGGGGGAGTGGCAGGAGATGCCCTGCAACTGCTTGATGACCTGCTTGGCCTGGATGCCGCTGCGCCAGGCCAGGGAGACCATGCGCCCGATCGCTTCGCTCTGGGAGGCCGCGCAGCCTCCCGCTTTACCCATGGTGGTGAACAGCTCGAAAAGGCCGGTGCCGTCCTGGTTGACCGTCACGTAAAGGGGCCCGCAGCCGGTCTTCATCTGGTAGGTCCAGCCCTGCAGCGCCTTCGGACGCTCCCGTTTCACCGGCATGATTCCCTCGGGCGCGCCCTGCTGCGCCACCTCCGCCTGCTCTTTTCCCGTCGAAAGGACCTGGTTGTCCCGGGAGCCGTCGCGGTAGATGGTGACCCCTTTGCAGTCCAGCTGATAGGCCAGGCGGAATACCGTGGCCACATCGTCCATGGTGGCGCTGTTGGCAAAGTTGACCGTCTTGCTGACGGCATTGTCCGTGAACTTCTGGAAAACGGCCTGCATGCCGATGTGCGTTCCCGGAGTGATATCGTGGGCCGTTACGAAAAGGGCCTGAATGTCCGCCGGCACCTCCTCCAGGCCATGGATGGTGCCGCGCTCGGCGATCGTCCGCATCAGCTCCGGCGAGAAGAACCCCCGTTCCTTGGCCATGGCTTCAAAAAAAGGATTGATTTCCAGGAGGATATCATTGTCCATCACCTGGCGGACGTAGGATACGGCGAAGAGCGGCTCCACGCCGGATGAGGCGTTGGCGATGATGGAGATCGTTCCCGTGGGGGCGATGGTCGTTACGGTCGCATTGCGCAGGGGCGCTTCTCCCCGCTGATCATAGAGAGAACCCTTGAAGTTCGGGAAGGCCCCCCGCTTTTTCGCCAGAGCCCGCGACGCCTCGTGACCCTCCGTATTGATGAAGTTCATCACTTCTTCCGCCAGTTCGAGAGCCCGGTCGGAATTGTAGGGAATGCCCAGTTGAATGAGCATGTCCGCCCAGCCCATGACCCCCAGGCCGATTTTCCGGTTGCCGTAGGTGGTCTCGGCAATGATCGGCAGAGGATATTGATTGATCTCCACGACGTTGTCCAGGAAATGAACCGCCAGGTGGACGATTTCCCTGAGTCGTTTCCAGTCGACCTGCCCCTTTTTTACCATCTTGCCGAGATTGACCGAACCCAGGTTGCAGGATTCGTAGGGCAGGAGCGGCTGTTCCCCGCAGGGATTCGTCGATTCGATTTCTCCGATATGGGGGGTCGGATTGTCCCGGTTGAGGCGGTCGAGAAAAACGATGCCCGGCTCGCCGTTTTCCCAGGCTTGGGCGACAATCCGGTCGAAGACCTTCCGGGCATTCAGGCTTCCGGCGGCTTCCCCGCTGCGTGGATTCATGAGGCTGTAATCGCGGTCGTACTCCACTGCCTCCATGAAGGCCTCCGTCAGCCCCACGGAGATATTGAAATTATTCAACTGGCGCTTGTCGGCCTTGCACATGATAAAATTCATGATGTCGGGGTGATCGACGCGCAG
>CAZKRB010000052.1:0-21272 GCA_964555065.1 uncultured Syntrophus sp. | reverse complement strand
TCCTCACGGACATCCGCCGCCACACCTTCGGCTTCATCTTCCAGCAGCTTCACCTCATCCGGGGCATCAGCGCCCTGGAGAACGTCATCCTGCCGGGCTATCCCTCGGGGGAGAAGCTCTCCGCGCTGAAGGAAAAGGGCATCCGGCTTCTTGATCTGCTGGAGCTTTCTTCACGGGCGGATGCAGCCGTCGAATGGCTCTCCGGCGGGGAAGCCCAACGCGTCGCCATCGCCCGGGCGCTCATCAATGATCCCGACATCGTGATCGCCGACGAGCCCACGGCCCACCTGGACACGAAGCTGTCCCGCGATTTCATGGGCGCCATGGAGCGGCTCAAGACGGAAGGAAAGACGATCCTCATCGCCAGTCATGACCCCCTCGTCTACGAAGCGGCCATGGCCGATCGCGTGCTCGATATGCGCGACGGACGGATTCTCGCGGAAAGGCCGGCCTCATGATCCTCAATCCGCCGGTTATCGCCCTCACCCTGGGATCGATGGCCACGGCCCTGCTGGCCTTTTACGCTTCCGTGCCGGGAATCCGGATTCTCCGGAAATGGGACCTCGCCAGCGGAAGCGAGACCCAGCTTCAACTCGAAAAGCGCACCTACCTGATCTCGACGCTCATGGCCTGCGCCTTCCTGTTCCAGATCGGCGCGCTCTTCCTCTTCATCTTCACCGCCGAAGACCTTCACCGGCTCTTCGTGGGCGCCATGTGCGCCGCCGGCACCCTCAACGTCAACCCCTTCGGCTACCCCACGATCCTGCTGAAGATCGGCAATGCCCTGCTGGGGGGGCTCTGGCTCATTGTCAATTTTGCCGACAACCAGGGGTACGACTATCCTCTGATCCGCAAAAAATACGGCCTGCTGCTGCTCCTCTCCCCGTTGCTGCTCGCCGAAGCAATCCTCCAGGGCGCCTATTTCTTCGGGCTGAAAGCCAACGTGATCACCTCCTGCTGTGGAAGTTTCTTCGGAACCGAAACCGGCGGCGGCGCCTCATGGCTTGCCGCGCTGCCCCTGAAGCCCTTATGGACGGCATGGGTTGCGGTTCTGGCCATCACCTTTGCGTCCGGAGTACTGTTCTGCGCCGGGCGGACGCGGGCGGGAACGGCCTTCGCCCTCGCCGCGCTGGCCTCCTTTTTCGTTTCCCTGGCGGCCCTGATCTCCTTCCTCTCGCCCTATATCTATGAGCTTCCGACCCATCACTGCCCCTTCTGCATTCTGCAGCGGGAATACGCGCACCTCGGATATTTCCTCTACGCCTTTCTGCTGGGAGGAGCCATTCCGGGAATGGCCGTCGGCGTTCTCCTCCCCTTCCGCCGCCTTGAAAGCCTTCGCGAGACGCTACCCCCCATCCTGCGGCGGCTCACCCTCTGGTCCCTGGCCGCCTACGCCCTCTTCGCCCTGCTCAGCGGCTATGTCGTCACTTTTTCCAATCTTTCGCTGGAGCTGGGCTGAAAAAAAGAGGTGGAATAAAGGGCGATCCGGGGGAGAGGCCTGCGCCCGAGCCAGGCAAAGGGAGCCTTCAAGCGAGCGCATCGGTCCCGCGACCGGCTCAGACACCGCTGCGGGAGGATGGCCGCAACAGATCAACGCTTATCAGACAGAGGAACGGGGGCGCAGAAACCGACACGGAAGGATGGCCGCCCTGTTTCACCCGCACCGCCTATTCTTTTTTAATCCGGGATGCGCGTTATTCAGGATTTTCCGCGGGAGAATCGGGATCGCAGAGGCAATGGTCGAGAATGCGCCCGTCGGTGAAGCCGCTCAGCTTGAAATCTTCGGGAGACCGTCCGCCCAGGGCCGCCAGGGGAACCAGGCCGATCAGCTCCGATTCCATAATGTCGATGCCCTCCCGCTCCGCCCGGGCATTGATCTCATCGAAAACCCGGCACATGGAGGTTTCCCGGTAATCGGTGAGGTTCATCGAGACCTGCACCAGTTGCCTGCTTTCCAGCGGCACCCCGATTGCCTTCACCTGGGGAAGCCCGCCGCCGGACTGCCGGATGCACCGGGCGATCTCCTGCGCCAGCTTCAGGTCGCAGCAGTCCAGCACCACGTTGAAGGCCACGAGGGGGATTCTCGCCCCCACGGCCGTGGCGCCGCTCTTCGCATTGAAAAGAGCCGGACCGGCATCAGGTTGCCAGCGCGGATCGTTCAGCCGCTCGGCAAGGCTCTCGTAGCCGCCCCGCCGAATGGCCGGCAGCTCCTTCCGGTCCTCCCGCAGGGCCGCCGCGCCGTAAAAGAAGACCGGAACGGCGTTTTCATCGCCGAATTGAGCGCCGAACCGATGCGCCGCCGCCACGGCATCCTTCATTTCCGCATCGGCAAGGGGGATGAAGGGAACCACGTCCACAGCGCCGATCCGGGGGTGGACGCCGCCCTGGTGTTTTCGCATGTCGATGAGTTCCACCGCCCGGCTGCAGGCCGCCAGCGCCCCGGCCACCGCCGCCTCGAGAGATCCGATGAAGGTGACCACGCTGCGGTGATGATCCGCATCCAGGCTGTAGTCCAGCAGCCGGACGCCGGAAACGGCCGTCAACGCCGCCACGATGCTTTCGACAACGTCGCGGTTCCGGCCCTCGCTGAAATTGGGAACGCATTCGATCATTTTCATCTTATCCTACCAGCCGTTTTCATAATCATCCCGACCTGGGAGGGCCTCCATCCTGCGGCAGAAGTTGATGTAAGAGAGAAGCCATTTGTGATAAAGTTTAATTATATAGTCCGGCATTTCCCTGCGGCGAGGCTTCTCATTGAATTCAGGCTTCCGCGACGCAGAAACGATCAGCCGGTGGGACTATCCATTTTCGTACCATCTTTTTTATTTCGACCGGATATCCGAATGAGATAAGTAAAGAGTTGCACGATTCCTGTCAAGATATTTAAAGTAACCTAGCGTATTTAAATGGAATAGGGAAACCGGAAGGCCATGAACGGAGAATGTGACCGCAGGGGCCGGCGACCTGTTTCCTGACGGTCTGCCGTCGATGCTCATGCCGGCCATATCACCCTCAATTCCAGCAGACCGCTGACGCCGCACCAGAATTGAGCCGTCAGCTGCAGGGAGTGACCTATGAATTACAAGCTTATCGGGAGTGCCGCAACCGGGCTGGCGCTCGGCGGTACGGTGACTTATCTGTCATATGCCGTCGGCGACAATTTCAAGGATTCTTCTTTAAACCTGCTCATCGTGGTGCTCGGGTTTGCCTTTGGATGGCTGTTGGGTATTCTACTTTCGCCTTACTCTGAAAAAGAAGAAAAGAAGTTTACCGAATATGCAAAGGCGTTTGGCGTTTTTGCATCAGGATACCTTGTTGGAAAGGCAGACAAAGCCATAGAAGCCCTGTTCAGGCCGGAATTCATCCTGGATTCTACTCATGGCTTCCGCGTCATGTCCTTTATGGCTGCGGTAATCATCAGTCTTGTGTTTACCTTCGTCTTCAGAAGGTACGGCTAATGGGCAACCAAGAGGGGCTTCCCCGGTCCGGAGCAGGCGGTTCAAAAAATTACCGGGGTATTGCCGGACGGTTCTCTAAATGAGTCGATGCTTAAAGGAGCGCCACGATGATTGTCCATTTTCTGCAGACGCAAAACCTTCTTCTCACGGGGATATTGCTGCTCCTCGCGCTTGTTGCGGTGACCGGCGCCGGTTTCCGCATCGGCAAGCGGTACGGCAAACAGGCGGACCTTGCGGAAAAAGATGAGAAAACCACGGGAACAATCACCGGGGCGGTGCTTGCGCTCCTCGGGTTTATGCTGGCGGTCTCCCTTTCCATGGCCAACTCGCAATTCGAGGCCAGACGGAAGCTCATCCTGGATGAGGCCAACGCGATTTCAACGAGCAGTCTCCGCGCCGAGGCCATCGGCGGGATCCACGGCACGGAGATTGTTCGTCTGCTCAAGGATTACACCCAACTGCGCCTCGACTTTTACGCCGCAGGAGAGGATCGGAATCGCCTCAAGGCCGTCTACGAGAGAACATCCGTCCTGCAGGGACGCATCTGGGAACAGGCATTCTTAATCGCCAGGTCTGCGCCCACGCCCATCAGCGGTCTTCTTCTGGCTTCCCTCAACGAAACGTTCGATCTGGGAACCTCCAGGCGCTGGATTCTGGAAGTCCGGGTTCCTCCCTACATTATCGGGATGCTGATCGTTTTCGCTCTTCTGTCCATGGGCATGATGGGATACTATTTCGGCATCTGCGGAGTGTATCACAGGTTTCTCTCCCTCTTCCTCTTCGCCGCCTTCACCTTTGCCATTGTGCTGATCATGGATCTCGACAAACCGAGGAGCGGCTACGTCAAACCGGAGCAGTCGCCTCTTCTGTGGGTCATCTCCGGCCTGAAACCGCCGTCGCCTACCGGAGCGCCTGCCCGCTAGAGAGCGGTGGAAGGGTGCGAACCCCAGCCCAGTACCCCAGCCCGGTGAAGGCGATTCGTTTGGAATGGTTCATGACACCCGCAACGGAAGCGGAAAGGCAGGTTACCCGGAGAAGGGCAACATCGGAAGGGGTATAGAATCCCCTGCCGCCAACGCGGCGGAACGCCGCCCTCCTGAAGCCATCGATTTTTTGCTGCTACTGCCGGGACTCGCCCGTTTCGAAGAGGGCCTCCACGAAGTCCTCGCTGTTGAATTCCCTAAGGTCATCCAGCCCTTCGCCGATGCCGATGTAGCGGATGGGAATGTTGTACTCCTTGGCGATGCGGAGGATGACTCCGCCCTTGGACGTGCCGTCGAGCTTCGTCAGGACGATCCCCGTCACGCCCACGGCGTCGCTGAACATCTGCGCCTGGTTGACGGCATTCTGGCCCGTTGTCGCATCCAGGACCAGCAGGACCTCGTGGGGCGCGCCGGGAAGCTCGCGGTTCATGATCCGTGTAATCTTCTTCATTTCTTCCATGAGATTGACCTGGGTATGGAGCCTTCCCGCCGTGTCGATGATCAGCACGTCCGCCTTGCCGGACTTTGCCGCGGCAATGGCATCGAAGACAACCGCCGCGGGATCTGAATCCTGCTTCTGCTTGACCAGGGAAACCCCCACCCGCTGGCTCCAGATCTCGAGCTGTTCAATGGCTGCGGCCCGGAAGGTGTCGGCGGCCACCATCAGCACGGAGCGCCCCTGATCCTTGAATTGATGGGCCAGTTTGCCGATGGTCGTGGTTTTTCCCGTCCCGTTGACGCCGACGACCAGGATCGTGAAGATCCCCCTGTCCGGCAGGACGAGGGGCGCCTCGTTCTTCTTCAGGAGCGTTTTCATCGTGTCGCGCAGGACTTCCTTCAGCAGCTCGGGCGAATCCAGCTCTTTCCGCTTAACCGAGTCGGTCATCTTTTCGATCAGCTCCGCGGTAAAGGCCGGCCCCACGTCCGCCGCGATCAGCGCCTCTTCCAGCTCATCGAAAAGCTCCTGATCGATCTCCTTCTTCCCGAGAATAATGTCATTCACATCGGTCAACAGCAGGTCCCGTGTTTTGGCGAGGCCCCGCTTCAGTTTTTCAAAGAATCCCTGTTTCTTCTGAAAGATGCTCATAGGATCAACCGCTCCGTTTTCTCGGCAAGTCGTTTCTTTCCTTGAGACCCGGTTCCCGAATCCCATCTCGATTCCCTTTCCCCACGCGGTCGGAATCAGCGGGGTAGGTCTTTTCCCTGCGGGCCTAGTCCACTCTATTTCCGCGCGGGCGGCATCAACGCTAACCAGATCCTCCCAGGAGACCCGCCGCTCTTTTTCCCCCATGCGGGCAGGTATCAACCTGCGCCCCATGGCTTTATACAGAGGAAGACGGCCTTGTCAATGGCAAATACCAGGCCGAACCTTTTCAAGGGTTGTAATTTTTCAGAATTTCTGCTTAACGGACTCCCAAGAGAAACCTCCCCGCCCCGACGGCGGCAGGGAGCCAAGAGGTGCATAATTTTGATCACGTTGAACGATATCCGCCTTTCCTTCGGTGACCGGGTCATCTTCGGCGGCATCACGTGGATGGTTCCGCCCCGCAGCCGGATCGGACTGGTGGGCGACAACGGCGCGGGCAAGACGACCCTGCTCAAGGCCATCGCGGGCCAGTTGGAATTGGACGGCGGCCGCGTCGACATCGTCGACCGGAAGAACACAACCCTGGGCTACCTGCCCCAGGATCTCATCGAGCTGGAATCCCTCAACATCCTGGATTTCCTCAAAAACCGCAGCGGGCTGGCCGATCTCGAAGCCGCACTGAAGACCTGTGAAGAGCGCGTTGCTGACTGCCCGCCCGACGACCCTGAACACGAGGCGCTGCTGAAAACCTACGAGAAGGCCATGGCCGCCTTCCAGGCCAGGGACGGCTACGCCTTTGAAGCCCGCGCCCGGCAGGTGCTTCACGGCTTCGGTTTCCGCGAGGGGGACTTCGGGAAAAACTGCCTTGAATTTTCCGGCGGCTGGAAGATGAGGATTCTCCTGGCCGTCATCCTCCTGGCCCGGCCGGACATCATGCTCCTCGACGAACCGACCAACCACCTGGATACGGAAAGCATGGAATGGCTGGAAAGCTACCTCAGGGACTATCCGGGAACCCTCCTCACCGTTTCCCACGACCGCACCTTCCTCGACAAGACGACGACCTCGACGATGGAGCTTTCCCAGGGAAAGCTCACGCTCTACAAGGGGAACTACTCCTATTACCTTGCGGAAAAAGAGAAACGGCGCCTGGCCCTGCTGAAGGAGATGGAGAGCCAGAAAGGGGAAATCAAGCGGATCGAGGAATTTGTCGAACGGTTCCGCTACAAGGCCACCAAGGCGGCCCAGGTCCAGAGCCGGGTCAAGATGCTCGAAAAGATGGAGCGGATCCGCGCGGAAGGCACTGAAAAAACCGTCCGGATTTCCTTCCCGGCCTGCCCGCCCAGCGGCAGGGATGTCCTGATCGTCCGCGGACTGGCAAAGGCTTACGGGGAAACGGAAGTGTTTGCCGACGTGAATTTCACCGTCACCCGGGGGGAAAAGGTCGCCCTCGTGGGCATGAATGGCGCCGGCAAATCCACCCTGTCCCGGCTGCTCAGTTCTGTCGAAACGCCAACGGCCGGCGAGGTCCGGTACGGGCACCAGGTGAAGCTCTCCTTCTTTTCCCAGGAAAGCGCGGAAAATCTAAGTTACGACCGGACGCTCCTGGATGACATCAACAGCGTCCCAACGCGCTGCAACGATCAGGAAAAACGGAATCTTCTCGGCGCGTTCCTCTTTTCCGGCGACGACATCTACAAACCAGTGGCCGTTCTTTCCGGCGGCGAGAAGTCCCGCCTCGCGCTGCTGAAAATCCTCATGCAGGACGCCAACCTCCTGATCCTCGACGAACCGACGAACCACCTCGACATGAAGACTCGGGAAATCTTTCAGGAGGCGCTGCTGAACTACTCCGGCACGGTCATCCTGGTCTCCCACGACCGATTCTTCCTGGATGCCCTGGTCGACCGGGTCATCGAAATCCGCGCCGGACAGGCCTTTGAGTATAAGGGGAATTATTCGTATTTTATCGCCAAGCGGGAGGAATCTCTGGGCTCGGCCGCAGCGGCGGCGGTGGGAGAGGGGGCAATCCAAGGCGACAACAGCCGGGAAAGCAAACTTCAGAGGAAGGAACTACGGCGGCTGGAAGCACAGGAGCGGAACCGGCGGGCGAAAACCCGCAGCGCCCTGAAAAAAGAGCTCGCCGCCGTCGAGCACGCCATCACGTCCCGGGAAGAGCGGAAAGGCGCCATCGAAGAGACGCTCTGCGGCCAGGAAATCTACCGGGAGCCGGAAAAGCTGAAAACGCTCCGCCGGGAGCTGTCTTCCCTGGAGAAGGAACTCGAACAATCCTATGCCCGTTGGGACAGCCTTGCCTTGCGGCTGGAAGCTTTTGAAAATTCCGCCGGGGAAAGCGAAGGCGGCGCTCCCGGTGCGATGGCGGATCACCGACCGCAACCCCCGTCCGCTCGTCTGAACTGACGGGGTCGGTTCCGGCCTTCGTCAGCCGCGAAGGATCTTTCCGGCGGGTGGCCTTCCCCTGACGCCCCGCGCTTCCTTTTCGCTCCCCTTTTTCATCAGAATTGGCTCTTAAAAACCGGGGTCAGGCTCCGTCCAGCCCCAGCTTTTCATGATTCTGATACCAGGCGGCCGGATTCACCAGGAGCTCCTCCGTATCTTTCAGGGAATCGTAGTGCTCGTGTTCGATCCGGGACAGAAGGTCGAAAAAGGCCTTTTCCCGGGGATCGCTCACTTCATCCCTCAGGCGGGCATAAAAATCCGTCCCCTTCCCCTCGAAATCGATAGCTGTCTGAAGCGCTTTGAGATCATCCACATCCCCCACCGGAATCCGGGGAACGGCCTTGATGACGCCTTGCAGAATGTTCTGGATGGAGGTCTCCTTGACTTGGAGCGGCAGCGTCTCCGGCCACTTGCCCTCCCGGGTCCAATGGTCGTGCAGTTCTTTCAGCCTCTCGTAATGCTCCAGTTCTTCCGCGGCGATCTGCTCGAACATCGCCTTTCCCAGGGGATTCCGGGTTCGTTTGGCGTGCTGCAGATAAAACGCCCGTTCATTGGTCTCGTTCTGTAAAGCAACACTCAGGGCATTCAGACGCTTTTCCATAAGGGGGCCTCCTGATGAAACGGGTTGATGGATCTATCGGGAAAATCTTTAAAAATCAACTTACAGATACGATGGATGGGAACAAACAACGTAAAAGCCTAAAAGCCAGAGAAAATTAACACAGCGGTTGCCGGCGGGTCAAGGCATTTGCCGACCCTTCAGTCCTCTTTCAGTTCATCAACGTATTCGGCGATATTCTCGCAGTGATCGGAGATCCGCTCCAGTTGAATGAGCATTTCCACAAAGACGGGGCCGGATTCGGCAGCAACGGCATGCTTGAAGAAGCGCATGAGATGGTGATCCCGCGCTTCCTTGACCGCCGCATCGATCTGCTCTTCCCGGCTGGTGATGCGGCGGCTCTTTTCTTCATCCCGCCGGAAAATCAGCGCCTCGGCGTCATCCAGGTTGGCGGCCACGAGCTTCCGGATGGAGTACAATTCCATCTTCCCCTCATCGGTAAACTGGATATTCCTTTTGTGCCGGTTTTGCGCCAGTTCCACAATATTGACCGCATGGTCGGAAATCCGTTCGAGGTCATCCACCATGGCGGTGTAGTTAAAAAGAGATCGGGAAAGCTGCGGCGAGAGATTGGCGGAGGAGAGCTTCCCCAGGTACTGCACCGCCTCCCGCCGGAGATTGTCCACCACCAGTTCCATGTACAGGATTTTCTGCTCCCTCGCCTTTTCGAAACAGTCAAAGAGCAGCAGACTCTCGGTGAGCATCCGGTTGGCCAGAAAGGCCTCCCGCTCCAGTTCTTTCTTTACCCGGCGGAGCGCTTCCGGAGGATTGTTCAGGTAAAAATCATCCAGGTGCCGGGGCCAGAGCGGCAGGACCTCCTCCTCCCCGGGAATCAGCTTTTCAACCAGGCGGGAAAAGGGCTTCAGGATGAAAATAAAGGACACCGCCAGCAAGATATTGAAGAGCAGATGACCCAGGGCGATCTGCTGCGCCGTCTCGGCCGACAGGCGCTTCAGGACCTCGACAAAGAGGGGAAAAACCGCCAGGGAGAGCAGGACGCAGAAAAACTTGAAGAGGAAGTGGGCGGCGGCGCTGCGCTTCCCGCTGATGCTCGACACGGAGCCTGCCAGCAGGGCCGTGACGGTTGTCCCGACATTGGCGCCGATCACGATGGGCAGGGCGTTTTCAATGCCGATGACGCCTTGATGGGCCAGAATGACCAGCATACTGATGGGAATCGCCGAAGAATGGACGATCCCGGTAAATACCGCTCCCACGAGGACCCCCAGAAGCGGCGTCCTCGTTTCCTGAAACAGGTGAACAAAGAGCGGGGATTGCTGAAGGGGCGCCGTTGCCGTCGTGGCCAGGCTCAGACCGAAAAACATCAACCCGAAATGGAAGACGGCTTCCCCGACAGTCTTGAGGGAATTTTTTCCGGTGGCCCAGAGGACGCCTCCCAGAATCACGAACACCGGCGACAGGGCGGTCAGCTTCCAGACCACCAGCTGGACCGTGAAGGTGGTCCCGATGTCCGCGCCCAGGATGATTCCCAGGGAGGAATAAAAGCTGATCAAACCGGCGCTGACCATGCCGATGGTCAAGAGGGTCGTCGCGGAACTGCTCTGGAGAAGGATCGTGGCGATCATGCCCGTAAACAGGCCATAGACCGGCCTTTTCACAGCATAGCGGATGGTGGCGCGGATTCTGGCCGTAAACAGCCCCTGCATGGAGTCGCTCAACTTCATCATACCGAAGAGGAACAGCACCAGCCCCACGCTCAGCGTCAGAAGATCCGCCATCATGCCTTATCCGTGCTCCTGAAAAAAAGATCCACCCGACAGTGCAAGTTCTCCGCAGACTGTGGGGTGGATCCCGGTAAAGACGACCGCCATCCACATCAAAACGCTCACGAAACTCAATCGACCTTTTTAAAGACCTTGCCCTTGGCGCCACAGACCGGGCACGTCTCCGGAGCTTCCTTCCCGACGGTATAACCGCAGATGGGGCAGACATAATAGGGATAAGCCTCTTCCGAACCGCCCAGGTTGGCCAGGGCCTCTTCATACAGTTTGTGATGGAACTCCTCCACCGCGTTGGCATACTCGAAGGTCCGTTCCGCCTCTTTATTGCCTTCCGACTTGGCCTGCTCGATCATCGCCGGATACATGCTCTTGTACTCATGAAGTTCGCCGGCAATCGCCTCGCCCAGGTTTTCTCTCGTGCCGCCTATCCCCTTCAGGGCCCGCAGGTGATTGTGCGCGTGAATCGTTTCGGCTTCCGCGGCCGCCCGGAAAAGTCTGGCCGCCTGGGCGTAACCCTCCTGGTCCGCCTTGGCTGCAAAAGCAAGATACTTTCGATTTGCCTGGGATTCACCGGCAAAGGCCTCTTTCAAATTGTATTCCGTTTTTGACATTCCCCGTTCCTCCTTGCTGTTGTTGGTTGTTGTTTTCGCCGACGACTATATCATCAACCCAGCCTTCAGCGCAATGAGTGATCCTCCCCGCCGCCCGCTCCGCTCTCCCCTCGGGAAAGGGGCATGCCCTCCCCGGCCTTGAAGATTTCAAAGGCGGATTTCGTGAAAATTCAGGGAGATGGAAAAGGACGTCCGCGATCTTTCCGAAGGGGAGAAAAATCATCCTTGTCAGGCCGTTTTTTTTTTGATAGCAAAGCGGCTGATCGCGGAAAAACAGAGGAATTCTATGGCAGGACAACCGAACATGCAGCAAGACGAGTCGATTACCCGGGCGGAAGAAGTTCTCCGCCTGGAAGCGGAGAGCATACTGCAACTGATCGGCAGGCTGGACGGGAATTTTTCCCGCGCGGTGGACATTATCTACCGCTCCCCGGGGCGCGTCATTGTGACCGGCATCGGCAAGTCCGGCCTGATCGGGAAAAAGATCGTCGCCACCATGACCAGCACGGGGACGCAGGCCCTCTTTCTTCACCCCGTGGAAGGCCTCCACGGAGATCTCGGCATCGTCACCAAGGATGATGTCCTGCTGGCCATCTCCAACAGCGGGGAAACGGAAGAGGTCAACCGCCTCATCGGCAGCGTGCGGAAGCTCGGCACTCCGCTGATTTCTTTTACCGGCGATCCCTCCTCCACCATGGCCCGCGCCAGTGACGCCGTGATCGACGTGGGCGTGGAGCGGGAAGCCTGCCCCTTCGGACTCGCCCCGACCTCCAGTTCCACCGCCACGCTGGCCATGGGTGACGCCCTGGCGGTCGCACTCATCGACAAGCATAAATTCAGCGAAAAGGATTTCTACAAGTTTCATCCCGGCGGGAGCCTGGGGCAGCGCCTGCGGGCCAAAGTCCGAGACTTCATGATCAGCGGGGCGGATATCCCCCGCGTCCATGCCGGGACGCCGGCTCCCGAGGCCATTTCGGTTCTCGATGAAAAGAACAAAGGCTTTATTCTGGTCACCGATCCGCAGAACCGCCTGGCGGGTATCCTGACGGACGGAGACGTGCGCCGGCTCGTTCGCAAAGGCGTCTCCATCGCGGAAAAGCGGATCGATGAAGTCATGACCCCCACGCCCAAGACAATCCAGGACGACTGGTCCCTTGCCCGCACGATCGAATACATGCAGCGGGATGAAATCACCGCGCTCGCCGTCGTGAACGGCGACAACCAGCTCCAGGGCTACATCCATCTGCACGATATCCTGGGGCGGGGCGGCACCGTCCGGATCTCCATCCCCCTGTAACGCCGGGCCTCCCTTCTCCGAGCCGCACAGAGCCCGCAGCGGATGAAGATCCGCAGCGGAGGCGCACCCACCCAGAAACATCCCCGCTTTCGCTCCCCTTAGCCTGAGGGCAGGATTGTCACCAGGACTTTTCTCGTGCGCGGACCGTCAAACTCGCAGAAGAAGACGGACTGCCAGGTACCCAGAACCAACTCACCCTTTTCGATGATCACCATCTCCGAAGCGCCGAATAGCGAGGCCTTGAGATGGGCGTCGGAGTTGCCTTCCTGATGGCGGTAGTTCGGATCGCCGAAAGGCGCCAACCTGCTCAATCCCATCAGAAGATCCCCGGGCACGGCGGGATCGGCATTTTCATTGATCGTCACGGCCGCCGTGGTATGGGGGACGAAGACGTAGCAGACACCGTCTCCCACTCCGCTTTCCTTGACGGCTTTGCGGAGGTGACGGGTAATATCGATCATTTCCACACGTTCTGCCGTCCTGATGGAAAACGATTTCATTCTTTTCCCTTTCCCGGAAACAGGTCCGGAAGAAATCCCCCCCCCGTTCCGCTCTATATTTGCAGGAAACAGCCGAAAATACCTGTTCCCGCTGGCCTAAAGCCTGTTGATCATCCCGGCAAGGTATCCGGCGCCGTAGCCGTTGTCGATGTTGACAACGCAGACGCCGCCGGCGCAGCTGTTGAGCATGGCCAGCAAGGCGGACAGCCCGTGGAAACCCGCGCCGTACCCCACACTGGTAGGGACGGCAATGACCGGTTTGTCGACCAGTCCCCCGACGACACTGGGCAGGGCGCCTTCCATGCCGGCCACGACAATGACCACCCTGGCCCCCCGGATGACCTCCAGGTTGGCAAAGAGGCGGTGAATGCCGGCGACCCCCACGTCGACAATCCGCTCCACCCGGTTGCCGAAAAGCTCCGCCGTCACGGCCGCCTCCTCGGCAACAGGCAGGTCCGATGTTCCGGCGGTCACCAGGGCGATATAGCCGGGCGGGGTCTCCATGGCTTTTCTCCGGATGGCTACGGTGCGCGCCAGGGGGGAGTAGGCCGCGTCCGGGCAGATCTCCCGGATTTTCAGAAACAGCTCTTCACTGACCCGCGTCGCCAGGATGTTGACCTCCCTGGCCAGCATCGCCTCGATGATCCGTTCCACCTGCCCGGCCGTCTTGCCCGCGCAGAAAATCACCTCCGGGTAGCCGACCCGCCCTTCCCGATGAATGTCGATCTTTGCACAACCCACATCCACATAAAAACAGCTTTTTAAAAGGGCGATCCCCTCCTCGACGCCGATCGCGCCGTCCTTCACCCGCTCCAGTATCTTGCGAAATGCGTCCCTTTCCATGAATCTACCCTTTTCTCCTCCGGCAAATGTTCCACCTTCAATGCCCGTCAGTCGCTTTCCAAGGTCACTCATATAAGAACATCCTGCATTGAATTTACTAAATAAAACGCAAGGTATTATTGTGTAAGTGATCGATAGTTATAATATATTGGTCGATTTTGACCCGGCCTTGGTCGCTTGCGCATTCGGAACGACACCGTGAACCGCCGGATCTGTCCCGCCCCGCCCGGGGTGGAAAAGATCCGGCACGGAAGCCGGGCGATTTAACGAAACGCACCGGCGGTGCCTCATTGTGCGGCAGGCTTATTCAACATTCCCGGCGTTGAGGAGATCCAGGATTTCCCGGACGCTGACTCCCTTTTCCTCGGCCAGCCTCTTGCAGTCTTCATATTCCGCCTTGGACTTGATTCTCCGGCCGCAATACCAGGCCTGCTTCAGGGAAACGGGGCCGTATTTCGTCTCCACCCGGGAAAACGTCCGCTTCAGCATGGTTTTTTCAACCCGATAGGACCTCAGGCCGAAGGTGGTCGTCTGGAGCCAGAGGACCTCTTCCACCTCTTTCACTTTTTCCGGATCGCACAGGACGCTGAGGGTGACGGCGGGACGGGACTTTTTCATGAGAATAGGGGTGAGGAAGACATCGAGAGCCCCTTTTCTCAACAGGGCCTCCATGACCGGTTCGTACAGTTCCGGGCTCATGTCGTCGAGGTTGCACTCTACCATCCAGGCAGCCTGGACCGTCACCTCTTCCCCGGCACGGTCTGCCTCCATCTCGCCCAGGAAAATCCGGAGGACATTAGGAATCTCTGTGTCCCGCTGACCGATGCCGTACCCGATTTTCCCGGGGGTAAAGTCCATCCGATCGGTGAAGCAATCCACCGTGGCCGCCAGGATTGCCGCTCCCGTCGGCGTGGTCGTTTCAAAGGGCACGGCCCCGGTTTTCAGGGGAATCCCCCGCAGAATCTCCGCCGTGGCCGGCGCCGGGACGGGAAGAACCCCATGGGCGCAGCGGACAAAGCCTCCCCCCACTTCCACCGGGGAGGAAAGGATCCGGTCAACCTTCAAAAACTCCAGGCAGATCGCAGCCCCCACGATATCCACGATGGAATCGACGGCGCCCACTTCATGAAAATGGACCTCTTCCGGCTTGCAGCCGTGAATCTTCGCTTCCCCTTCGGCAATCTTAGTGAAAATCGCCAGGGCGGTGTTTTGAATCTCTCCCGCAAGGCCGCTTTTCTCCACCAGATGGACAATGTCCCGGTAGTTTCTTCGAATTGGAGAGCTGTCCACGGAGGGCAGCAGCACCTCGACCCGGGTCCCCCCGATCCCCCGCCGTTCGTCCCGGCGAATTCGAAGTTCATAGCCGTCGAGGCGCAATTTCTTCAGCGCCTCTTTCAGGCAGGAGGCATCGACACCCAGATCCAGCATGGCGCCCAGATTCATATCCCCGCTGATTCCGGAAAAGCAGTCGTAATAGAGTATCTTCATCTTCAATTTTCAGGATGTCCCCAGGTCCGATTTTTGCGCTTCATCATAGAACAATCACCGGCAATTTCATAGCCCCGCGAAGGCAAGTCCTCAATCTTTTGCCTCGCAGGGAAAAGATTGACGAATTCCCGAGGGCGGTGTAATGAGCAGCAAGGAATCGTCGCACGGGGGGTGAACATGGCGGATATCGTCAGATTCGGGGTTTCCCTGGACAATGAATTACTGAAGCAGTTTGACCGGATGATTCGCGAGCGGAACTATACCAATCGTTCCGAAGCGATCCGCGACCTGATCCGGCAGGAGCTCCTGAAAAAGGAATGGGCGGAGGATCAGGATGTCGCCGGAGCGATCACCTATATTTACGACCACCACCAGCGCGATCTTCTAAACCGGATCATCGATGTCCAGCACGATTATCATGAGGTCATCAAATCAACGCAGCACATCCACCTGGATCATTTCAACTGCCTGGAAATCGTCGCCGTCAAGGGAAGCCCCTCGATCATCAGCAGGCTCTCCAACACCTTGAAGGCTCTCAAGGGCGTCCGCCACGGCTCCCTGAGTATTTCAGGAATCGGACAGATCGCATAAATCCATCCTTCCCCCGTGAAGTCATCGTAGAATCCTGCCGCTCGGCAGGGAGCTTGCAAGCCGGCACCTGAGGCTTTCGATTTTGGAACAACATGCCGACTCCCCGTCCGCTCAGCCGGCGGGAAGATCGAGACACCGCTCCCCCGTGCCGGGTCATGGAAGTCTCCCTCAAGATCGGTGTGACAGCCGCTTCTCCATATCCACCACCAGCATCGTCAGGACCGCCACGGCCAGAATGCGAACCCACCCACCCATCCCGATGGGTGCGCTTTGGAACGCGATGTTCATAACCGGCGCGTAGGTGAACAGGAGCTGCAGGACAACCATGACTGCAGACCCGCCGAAGACCCAGGGATTGGAAAAGAATCCCGGCGCAAAGACGGATTTCGACAGGGAACGGCAGTTGAAGAGATACAGGAGCTCCACCATGACGAAGACGTTGACGGCCACTGTCCGCGCCTGTGCGGGATCGCCCCCCAGGGCCAGTTCCCATTTGAAGAGCCCGAAGGCTCCAAGCAACATCAGCCCTCCCACGAGGAGGATTCTCCTTATAAGCATCCGGTTCAGGATGGGCTCCGCGGGTGCGCGGGGGCGGCGATCCATGATGTCCGATTCTTTCGGCTCGAAAACAAGCATCAGGCCGAGCAGCAGGGCCGTGGTCATATTGATCCACAGGATCTGGACCGGAAGGATGGGAAGCATGACCCCCAGAAAAACCGCAGCCAGGACCACCAGCCCCTCGCCGATATTCGTGGGCAGGGTCCACACGATGAACTTGGTGAGATTGTCGAACGTTCCGCGACCCTCCTCCACGGCGGCCTCGATGGAGGCGAAGTTATCGTCCGTGAGGACCATGTCCGCGGCTTCCTTGGCGACATCGGTGCCGGTGATCCCCATGGCGACACCGATGTCGGCGCGCTTCAGCGCCGGGGCGTCGTTGACGCCGTCGCCGGTCATGGCCACGATATGGCCGCGGACCTGCAGCGCCTCCACGAGGCGGAGTTTCTGCTCGGGGGCGACCCGGGCGTATACGGAAACCTCCTCAACCGTTCTCAGCAGTTCCGTATCAGTCATGTCGGCCAGTTGCCGGCCGGTGATCGCCTTTTCCGCGTGAACCAGCCCGATCTTGCGGGCAATCGCCGAGGCCGTGAGCGCATGATCGCCGGTGATCATCTTGACGCCGATCCCGGCATGATGACAGTTTCGGATCGCTTCCATCGCTTCGGTTCGGGGCGGATCGATCATCCCCTGCAGGCCCAGGAAGGTCATTCCCGCAGCCACATCCTCGTGGGAGATTCTCTCTTTCCCTTCCGACAGCTCCATCCGCGCAAAAGCCAGGACGCGCAGGCCCTGGGCAGCCATCTCATTTACCGCATCCAGGATAGGGGAGGGATCAAGCTCCGTGATCTCTCCGGAGGGAGAAAGTGCCCGGCTGCATCTCTCCAGCATGGCTTCCACGGACCCTTTGGCAAAAATCATCCGCTTCCCAGCGGGAGTGGTATGGAGGGTGGCCATGTACTGGTGCTCAGACTCGAAGGGAATCGTATCGAGCCGCGGCCAGCGTTCAGACACATCCCCTTCGAAGAGCCCTCCCTTGGCGGCCGCCGCCAGCAGCGCCCCTTCTGTGGGATCGCCGTGGACGGTCCAGCGCTCATCTTTCTCCACGATCTGGCTGTCGTTGCACAGCAGTCCGCACCGGAGGCATTCCTCCAGGGCCGGAGGGAGATCGCCAAGGGGCATCCCGTCCAGCGAGAGGATCTCTCCTGCAGGAGAGTAGCCCCCGCCGGTTACGGCAAACAAATCCGTACCCGCCAGAACCTCCTGGACGGTCATCTGGTTTTCCGTAAGTGTCCCCGTCTTGTCCGAACAGATCACCGTGGTGCTGCCCAGGGTTTCCACGGCGGGAAGCTTGCGGATGATGGCCCCTCGCTGTGCCATCCGCGCCACGCCGATGGCCAGCGTGATGGTCATCGCGGCGGGCAGGCCCTCGGGAATGGCGCCCACGGCCAGGGCCACGGCGGCCATGAACATTTCGAAGGCGCTCTCACCGCGCAGAAGCCCCACACCGAAGGTAACCGCCGCCAGCCCCACGATGGCATAGAGAAGGATCCGGCTGAACTCGCCAATCTTGCGCAGCAGGGGAGTCTGCAGCTCCTCGGTTGCGGACAGGAGTTCGGAAATCCGGCCCACCTCCGTAGAGTCTCCGGTGGCCACAACGATTCCAGCGGCTTGGCCATAGGTGATCAGGGACGATCCATAAGCCATGTTCTTCCGGTCTGCGAGGATCGTGTCATGGGGCAGGAGCTGATCGCTCTTCTGAACCGCCACCGATTCCCCCGTGAGCGCCGATTCGTCAACCTGAAGGTCGCGGACCGAAAGCAGGCGCATATCGGCGGGGACCTTGTCGCCGGACTGCAGCAGGACAATGTCGCCGGGCACAACTTCGGCCGACGATATCCGCCGCTTCGCGCCGGTGCGGAGGACCGTGGCCTCCGTCACCATGGTCTTGGCAAGGGCCTCCATCGCCTTGACCGCTTTGGATTCCTGAAGGAAGCCGATGACGGAATTGATGAACACCACGCCGAAGATGACCCCCGCATCGATCCATTCCCGGAGCAGCAGCGTGATGAGCGTCGCGGCCAGGAGGATATAGACGAGGGGCTGGTGAAACTGGAGGAGAAAGCGCAGCAGGGGGCCTTTTCCCTTCTTCGCCGTCAGGACGTTTGGTCCGAATTGCTCGCGCCGGTTCTGAACTTCGAAAAGGTCAAGGCCCTCTTTCTGGTTGCCGTCGAGGAGATCGACGACCTCCTCGACAGGGATGTGATGCCAGTGTTTTCCGAGCAGGTTGTCCATGGTTTCAAATCCTTTTTAAAGCGAAAGCTGCATACCGGTGAAGGAATTTCACTGGAACGCTCGTTTCTTTTTCCCTTTCAGGATGACGAGTATAAAAGGCGCTGCAAAAAAACCAATAAAATTAAAAGAAAGATAGCTTCTTTTAGGTCGATCTTGCGCAGCCCCTTTTTTATTGATCCTTGAAAAACCCCGTCCTTTGGGCGGGGTCAGAGACCGTTGGCTTTGCCAGTAGATTGCCCATCTGATACTCGAAAATAAAAAAACCGCCACCTAACATTCACGTTAGATGGCGGCCCGACCAAATTCAACCTCCAGAAACCAGAAGACTCCTGGACCCATGTTACCAATATTCAGTTTTGATTCCCTTTAGGTCCATCCGGTTGATTCATCCTTCATATTGGAAAATGAATGGACAGTCACCCCAAGAGGGAATTCTTCTGCAGCTGACCCCTTAACCTACGGATGCCATGCCGGATCATGTCCGGGTGCAGCCGGCGGCCCTGTGGGGCTCTCCTCCGGAGCGGATGGGTTTCCTTCCTGATTTTCCCCTGGAGCCGCCGGTGGTTCTGCGGGCATTGCTTCCGCTTCCGATTGGGGCATTGCCGGAGTCACTTCCAGAGCAGATGGCGGCTCGATCTGAGTCGCCTCCGGTGCATCCTGGGGCTTCTCCTCCGCAATCACCGGACCTGTAAAAGCAAAGACAGCCATGACGACAAAAATTCCGATCCATCTCTTCTTCATCAAAAACCTCCTCTTGCATCGAGTAATGTCAGCCTGATTTCCCCATGTGCCCACCTCCATACTTCAAGGCATTATGGGGATCGCGATTTTCCCCTGGGCCACGGATAAACGAAAAGCCGACTTCAGTTATGGTTAAAAGGATAACGTTTAAGGCGCCACCAGGTCCTGGGGATCGAGCGTTGAAATCTTGGTCCATGCGCTCTCACTCCACATCCAGGTGCCGGAGGTTCCAAAGTCTGTGTAAAGGAAGGATCTTGAGGCGATCATGCTGAACCCGCCGGGCAGTATCTAACCCTTGGAAAAATTAGGTGAAAAGTGCGATAAATTTCTCAAGCAGCGACAAAATGGTAACAGGCCTAAAAAAAGGGGTACGCCCTAAAACGCAACCCCTTGATTTTCATGGTAGGCGGTACTGGGATTGAACCAGTGACTTCTACCGTGTGAAGGTAGCACTCTCCCGCTGAGTTAACCGCCCATCGCTATATGGCTCGAATCTATACCCCAAAGAATCCTCTTTTTCAAGGGGAAAAACAGTTTGCTCCCCCTTCATTCCGCCTGCCGGCACAGATCCCCGTAAAATTCCGGCCGCCGGTCCTGATGCAGGTGATTGAAGGGATTCAGGTTTTTATCTCTGGCCAGGGCAACGTCGAGTTCGACAACCGCCACTTCCTCACTCGTCGGATCGGCGGAATAGAGAACATCGGCACGGGGTCCGGTAATCTGACTTCTCCCGGTAAAGGAGAGCGCCCTGCCGTCCCGCTGGTCCTGACCCGTGCGGTTGGCGGTGATGGCATAGACGTGATTTTCCAGGCACCGGGTCTTCATGCCGTCCTGGCAGAAGGGGAGAACAAGGTTGGCGCAGTGGCAGATGACATCCGCCCCCTTCAGGGAAAGAACCCTCATGACCTCGGGGAAAAACCAGTCGAAACAGACCATGATCCCGATGCGGCAGAACCCCAGATCGAATATCTCAAGGGCTGAATCTCCCGGCGAAAACCACAGTTTTTCTTCGCTGAACAGGTGAATCTTCCGGTACGTTCCCAGATAACCCTGTGGTGAAACCAGAACGGCGGAGTTATAAAACCGGTCCGCCGAGCGCTCCGCCAGTCCCGCCACGATAAAGGAGCCGCTGCGCCGGGCCGTGTCACAGAGAAACCGCGTCGTCTTGCCGCCGGGGATCTCTTCGGCCAGCTCTTCAACTTCCCGGAGGGAACTGAAGAGATAGCCGGTGTTGAACAACTCCGGCAGTACGAGAAGATCCGCCGCCTTTTGGCGAATCAGACTCTCTGTTTTTCTCAGGTTCTCGTCAACCATCCCGAAAACCGGCTCATACTGGACAAACCCCGCCTTCACGATATCCTCATTATTATATCCTCAATTTACTGGTCATGGCCCCGGTCGTGCCGATTACGTACCGGGCGCTCCGAGTGAACTCGCCATGACGTTTTTGCCTTATTTCTGCCTTGCATATAATATGAATTCAGGGAAAGTTCAATCTTCTTTCCCCGTTCACCAAGACGCGTCAGAGTCTGTCATTTCATTATAATTATCGAACTTTTACATAACATAGCATGTTTTGGTCTCTGGAGTTAAATAAATACAATGCCTGATGCTCTTAGAAGACTTGGACTGGCCCCGAACTCCTGGCGGCTCGCAGGACTTTTCAAACCAATTCCCGCCGGGCTTTTTTATAGGAATTCTGCCGATTGGAATTCTGCCGATCCAGCGGATGGATTTCCCGATAGCCCCCTTCGAACGGGCGGCTGAGGCTAATCCCGGCCTGATTAGGCAAAGGTCCGACAATTGAAAATATTCGTTGACAAATTGAACCCCATAGGATAATTGCACCAAGGATTTGGTATTACTAAGAAGGATTTAAAAGAGGGTTGCCATGACCAAAGGGAATGGCCCTTGGCAGTTGAAATTCATCAAAACAAACTGTGTTAGGAGGAAATTATGGACGTAACGGTACCGATGGAAGGAAAGATTGTAGCAA
>CAZKRB010000051.1:0-21663 GCA_964555065.1 uncultured Syntrophus sp. | reverse complement strand
ATTTCGTCCATTATTTTTGATGTGAGCAGAATTTCCCGGTACGGTATCGGCAATGGTTCTCCCTGTGATATTGCGCGATAGAAAGCCTCAATTAAATATTTCCTTCCTGACTCGTAATAAAAGTCATTCTTAATAAATTTCACAACATTTGCCAGAGCATTACTAAAATATTGTTTAGCGTCAGCAAGTGGGGAGATAAAATGGTTAAGATATAACGTGTAGTTTCGGCTGACTTTTATCAGTGTCTGGTGTTCATTATCAACAATAAGGCCATTCTTTGGTCCGTAAACCCTGAATTGTTTTATCGGCGGCGTTATCTGAGATGAAAAGGTGTAATAGGCTGATGTATTTTCATGATCATGAATAACCACTCTCAATTCATCAATGATCTCGTCTTCTCCAATGCTTTGCAAAATTGGGCTGACATAGCCATGAGCGATAACCTCTGGATTGTCATTTTTCAAAAATTCTGCAATGCGACTGATGCCATGACTAAGTATGTCGTGCAGATATTTTCCTGGCAGCGACCTTATCCAGTGATTGCTGTCGCCTAAAATAGCTTTGGCATAACCGGGATCTGTGAATGGATAACACCAGATGCTTTCCATGTGAATGGGGTCACCACCCAAATAACCATTTCTCACCAGTTCTCTCATCCGCAGGGTTGCATGGTTGAATTGGGCATTATGGCCAACGGTTAATTTCAATTTCTTTTCGTTTGCCGCATTAATCAGCTCTTCTGCTTCTAATGCAGTAACTGTAAATGGTTTTTCTAGAAATATATGACACCCGGCATCCAGGCATAACTTGCCCAAGTCATAATGGCTCTGCGGCGGTGTTGTGATATGAACAACATCGGGCCTCGATGTTTCCAGGAACTCATGCAAACCGTCAAAATAGCCTTTTGCACGATACCTTTCAGCCAATTGTTTAGCCATTAAGATTTCATTGTCGCAGACACCGACGAGTTCGCAACCAGGAATCTTTAAAATCTCGACGGCATGCTGATCCGCAATCCGTCCACATCCGATAATGCCCGCCCTGATCATCTGCTTTCCTCTACCTGTTTCAGACTTTCAAAATAATCAAGCAGGGCATCCTGGGTGGCAACTCGCTGTTTCCAATTGAGCTTTTCTTTAATTTTTCTATTCGAAAATTTCGCCCGTTTCCAGCCGGCAATGCAACGTCGTCGATTAAACGCGGGAGGTAATTGCCCGTCAGACCATTCCGAGTACTTTTCCCAGAGAAAACATAAGAAATACCAGATTGGATATGGCAGATAGATAGACTTGAATTGTTTTACTTTTCTCTTATACATCGACAGGTAGTTTCGACTTGTCGGCAGGTCATCGTCGATAATGTTGAAAATTTCTCCCTCAATGCCCTTCACAAGACCAGATAAAACAATTCCTTCAGCACAATTATCGACGTAGGTGAGTGGCACTTCTCGCGCGCCACCCAAATGGAAAAAAATACCAAAAGTGTCTATCCCGACTTTCCCGGGAATTTTTTTCTTCCCGCGGCCATAAACATCACCCGGGCGGACAATGACATAAGGTAGATTGAACCGGGAAGCATACTCCAAGAGCAGTTCATCCTGTTTGACCTTTCCATAGGCATACGCTTCATATCTTAAATGAGAGTCCGTATCTACTTCGCAGGTTTCATCAAGTGGTTGATTTTTCAACGCATCACTGTTGGAATATACTGCAATAGAACTCACATTAACAAATCGTTTCAAATTCGCTATATTCACGGCTGCATCCAATAGATTTCTTGTGGTTACAACAGAATTCATGAAACAGCCTGGAAAGCTCTTCTCTATGCCCGCTGCAAGGTGGAAGATCACCCTGACGCCCTCAACAGCTCTATCGCAATCCAAACGCGACAGCAAATTTCCTTCGATAATGGAGATTTTACCTGTCCCAGCATCCTCAATAACCCGGTTCAGCTCTCTGTGGTTTCCCGATGGTCTCACAAAGCATTTTAAATTGATAAAACCTCTTTCAAGCAATCGCTCGACTACTCTGCACCCTATGAAACCATTGGCGCCAGTAATCAAGATTGGATCGTTAAAGTCGATGATAAAATCGCTCATTGACGCAATTATAAAGTCACAGATATCAGTTTATTGTTTAAGGTTGCCAGGGCCAGGAGCATCCAGGCCTGGGACCAGCGCATGTAAGATATTTTATTTTTGTAATATGGGGTCATTTGGTAGTAGAAGTAGCCACGTTCATCCCACATGTTGGACATAGCCCACTGAAAAATCGTATCCGCCAGGGCCCTGTTCTCCGCATCAAGATCGTCAAAGGTGATGAGCGTTATAATGCTTTGGGCGACACTGTGAATGTCGATGGGATAGACGCGGTCATGAAAATATTTGGGCGCCCCGTCTTCCCGGAAAAAGTGCTGGCGGTAAAAGTCGAAGCCGCGGCGGATGTGGGATTCGAATTCATCCGTATCCAGGCAACGGCCGATGTTCCTTAATGCACAGAGGTTATAGCCAGTGTGAAAGTTATCGACCCAGGCTTGTGTCTTGTCTTCGCCGTAGGCCCAGGAGCCGTCTTCATTTTGCCTGCGCGTTGAATAGCGGACAGCGCTAAGGGCGGGATCGAGAAACTTCTTGTTGCCTGTTATATTGAAAAGCCTTGACAAATAAGCAGCACCAAGCAGGTTTGCGTTATGAACCTGGCCGCTATCCAGAGGGGTATAACTGAAGCAGAGTTCATCTCCATTTTGGGTGAGATTCAAGCCTTCTAGAAGGAAGTCCCCGGCGCTTTGCGCCATGGCCAGGTATTTGGCATCACCAAATTTGGCGTAAACATCGAGCAGGGCATTTCCCGCAAAGGTCGTACAGATGATGTTGGGGACAAACCTGGGAAGAAACAAATCCCGACTTTGCCAATCGAAATTATAGCCCCAACAGAAAAAAGGCATGTCCGGGCTTTTCAGATAAGTCAAGCGCTGCAACAGGTGATGAATGTCATCATCATTTATTAGCAAGCCTGATTGGGATAGAATGAATAAGGCCGAAACAAAGACAGCTAAGCCCTTCGGGTTTTCGCCTCTTGGCACGAGAAGCATGCGTCGGAGGTTTATCGGGGTGCGCTTCATGCCCTGGGTAAATATCAACCTTAAAATTCGATAGTGAAGAAAGGGTAGAGTGCTGAAGATTCGGCTGTTTAATCCATCAAAGGGGTCATCTCCTGACCAGTGGTTTCGATGGCAATATTCTATTAATTTAATGGCAGTATTTTGAAGTAAAAACTGCTTTTCAGTTGAGAGATACACTTTGTTTTTTTCTATCTGGAAATGAACCCATTATTTAGAAATAAAACTTTTAGCAAAATTCAATAAAAATTCACTTTTACAAAGATAATTATCTCTAAATTCAGAGGCATATCTTCGTAACAATATTTTTATGTTTTCCTTATAGCCATGATATTTCAATCCACTAAGGTCAATGTCTGATGGACTATAAATGACTTCATTGACTGATACAAAAGAGCGAATAATGTTTCCCAAACTATCCCATTTTAGATTTTTTGATTGCATATTAAGTTCAACAATATAATCAGTCAATTTTTCATAACCATTTTTAAAATAATCATGGTGTAATACCAAAAATATCGAATCAGAATTGCAATCCACAACATCATCCGGTGTATATCTTTTGAAAAATGGAAAAGAGGAGGAAATGTGACCATCAACCGGCGTAGTTTCTGTGTTTACGGCAGCCAAATAGTTGTTCTTTTTTAAAACCTCTAACGATGCATTTGAGAATATGCCCTGAGGGAAAACCATAATTCTGTCAAATGGTATTCCTGTCCTTTTCTCATGCTCAATCATTCTTGCGGTTGCTAATTTTACCTTATTGTCCAAATAATGAAAGTCTGTTTTTCCAAATTCACCTTTTGTGTGATCACAACCATGAACACATAGACTAAACCTATCTGGTCTTTCTCTAAACAAGGCCGCGATTCTTTTGTCAGTTCGATTATAATTAAATGGTATGAAAGCAATAGTAGTAAAAAAGTCGTATTGATCCATTAAATCAAGTAATTTCCAGTAGTTCAAAAAACCATAATCCTCTCTCAAAAGAGGGTCATCAACAATAATGCAAGCATGATGGACTTCCCTTGGCATCTTTACCTCACACCTCATCGATTGGAATAAGCCCCCTTTTGAAATCTTCCATATCAGTTTCCATAGTCATAGGTACGGTTACCTTATATTTGGGTTTGGCTGGTGATCCAATTACAAATGTGTAAGGAGGAACATCCCGAGTTACGGTAGAACCCATGCCAACAACAGCACCCTCGCCTATGGTTAAGGTTTGTCCCGGAGATGCTGCAATATTACAACACATACCAATCCATACATTTTTGCCAATTATTACTTTCCCAACCTCTCTGAAGTGGGCAATAATATTTGTCCTTAAAACAATTTGAGCACCGTCGTATATTTCGATGCATTCTGGATGCGCGTTTTCTAAATAAACGTCGTCCCCAATAAAGACTTTCCCCTGAATTTTTACACCTCGAAGTTTATGGAGAAATGGCCTTATCGTCGTTGCACCTGGACCAAACCTTGCCATCAGATGTAGGACACGGTTGAAAATCCCACGTAATATCTTTTCTTTTTTCATTAAATATCGTCCTGAGCATATTAGCTTATTGATTTTCTTTATATTTCATCCAATTCTTTCAATATGGTCCACGATTTTTTCAAGGGCATTGCGCTCGGAATGATCAAGTTGATTGGCTCGATGCCTCTTGTTCAGCAGAATCTTCGTCTGCACATCTTCAACGGCTTCCAATAGCGTAAGTCGCCCGTTGGCTGAGAGGTATCGATCCACTGCACCAATTTTACCCCTGAAGATGCTGTACACGGGAACACCCAATGCGGCGGCTTCCCGATTCATCGTTCCACCTCCGCTGATCACCAGGTCGGAATGCCAGATGAGATTGAGGCCATCCACAACGTGTTCCGGGAAGATAATCTTCCGGGAAGAGCACCACTCAGGCCAGGTGTTCTTCACCCAGGCCGTCTGCTTCTTTTCGTTCCTGGGGAGGATGACCATGCGGGTATTTTCCTGTTTTCCCAGAAAGTTGATCGTTGCCTCAAAGAGCAATTCACTTTCCGGATTGTGATAATGCGCCTCCGTTGCCGGGGGGCGGATGGTCACGATCAACTCACTCTCGCTGATGCCCAATTCCTCAAAGATGGATGGATCCGGTTTGAAGTCGGGAACGTAGACGTCTTCCTTGATTCCCGGATACTTGAAAAAGGATTCGGAATAGCCTTTTACGTCACTGTCGGGGATCATTTCCGGAACGATTACATAGGTGGGCTTGGCCACCGTCTGGGTGAATTCATAGTCTGCAATGACAACGGTCGGGATGTTCAGGAGGGATGCAATCAGTACCTGGGATCTTGAACCATGGGAAACCGCAAGGTCAGGTTTCTCTTTCATGACCGTGGGCATCAACTGCAGGGCTCGAATCAATAACCCGGCGACCTTCATAACGACATTCTTGCCGTAATGACGGCCGATTTTCTGATATTGCAAATGGATGAGGTCCGCAAGGCCACAGACCTGGAAGCAATCGCGTGCCGTCACCAAGGTATCGTAACCACGCTTATGGAGATCTTCAAGAATGGGTTTGAAAAACGGTACGTGCGGTGAATTATCGAGATCGATCCAGATTTTCTTTTTTTGTTCCTTCAGCAAAGTTCTTTCCATTCCACCTTTTCTACCATAGTTGCCGGCCCAAAAACGCGCAACATCACGGGGCAGCGCATGCCAGTACTGACCCTCATATTTGGATTTGATGTACTCAAGGAACTCTTCATAATATTTTAACGGGTACTTTGCATCATGTTTTTTTTCTTCCGGATTTATATAGTCCGGATGGACGTTAACCAGGACCATGCCGCCCTGAGCGGCAACCCAGTCCAGCTTCTTCTTCCAGATGTCGATGTTTTTCTCCTCCATGAGGATGAAGAGAAGAAAATCCTGGGGCAGGGTGTAGGGGAGTTCAACATATCCCTTTTGAGGGTCCTGATTGGAAACCCAGAAAGGGAAGATGGTTCCCACCCCGTCCGGCTGGGGCTCAAAGGGGTCCGTATCGAAGGTAGAGCCGTCGTATTCGATGTCGAGATGGTGAAGGAGATCGAGGTTGTGGTACATGCCGGGCGTGCGGAAACCCACGGCGCCCCACGCTTTCAGGGTCCGGTTGATCTCCACGGCCTGCTTCCTGAAATTCGACACCGACTGGAACAGGTTCTGGTTGTGATGCAGGCCATGCACCCCGATTTCAAAGCCGCGAGTCTTCAGGCTTTGGCGCAACGCTTCCGGAACTTCATAATCCCCCGCAACGAAGCTGAAAAGAGACCGGAATCCAAGGCGCTCTTCGATCTCCATCAAGGCGCCGCACGGAGCGAGACCTTCCGCCGTTTCCACGTCGTGGGTCAGGACGAGGGCGAATTTCTTTCCTCCCGGCCACCCGCTCCAGCCTTCCGGCGGTTTTGCGGCGCTATCGTCGATCGGCCAGTCCCGCTCATGGAGAGGCCGTTTCCGATTGACATAACATCTGCGCAGCGCAATCTGCAGCCGTCGGGGGATAAGGAATTTGAGGGTATGGTAGGCCCCGTTCAGGATCATTGCTTTATCGGCCAATCACTTCATCCCATGTGGCGGTAAAGAACCTTCCCGATCTTTTCCAGCAGGGGGATCGGCATGTTCCTGAAAACAGGATTGTGCAATCCGGTAACGTTTGAAGAGCTGCCGGTAAAAGCCGCCTTGCCGAAATCGTACCGGTAATAGCGGATCCAATGCTCCGTGGTTCCCCAGCCGGCCTTGAACTGCAGAAGGCCCGAATTTTCCATCTCCGTCCTGCCGAAGCAAAGGCTCTGATATCCCCTGTGAGCATATCCTTGAATGGCTTCCCACAGGACGAGGTTGTTTGCCCTGAGCGACTGGTATGCGCGATCGGATGCCCCGTATTTGTAGAGTGCTTTTCTGCCGAAGTGAAAAAACACCGCTCCGGCGATGACTTTTCCTCGATAGGAGGCAAGAATGACGGATCCGAAGCCTTTCAGGAGCACATACCGGCCGATGTTCCTGAAAAATTCATAGGGCTGCGGAGGCAAACCATGTTCTTTTCTGGTCAGGCAATTCAGGCGGTGGAATTCCTTTATGGAATCCGGCGAGGAGTCGATCGTTACCTCCACCCCCGCTTGCAGGGCCTTCCGGATATTTCTTCTGGTGCTGCTTCGAAAGCGGGAAAAAATCTGTTCCGCCGTTCCCGTAAGATCCAGGGTATGCCCCACGTAAGTCTGTGAGGGCAACGCGGACGGTAAGAAAGAATTCCCCATCCGCAGCTCAAGATATTTCCAGCCGCGCTGCCGGCCATGCTGAAGGACCTGGGCCAATAAAGCCTGGGGGCCTTCACTTCCATCGGCAATGGGATTGCTGTAATCGGTGAAGGGCAGAGAGACCCCTCTCTTCCCCGTTAAAAAGCTGTTGACCTCCATGATGGGCATCAGGGCCAGGAGGCGGTCGGCCAGGAAGCGATCGGCCAGGAGGCGATCAGAATGATACGCGGCGAAATAGGCCGGTGCATAACCGTAGGATTCGAAAAGAACTCTTGCCCAGGCCGAGGAATGAAAAAAGGAGCAATCCCGATGAGAAAGGATCAGCTCATCCCAATGCGCATGATTCAAGGGGTTGACGATGCGGATTTGCCCTGCCATCGGGGATTATGTTTTTTCAGGTTCCCATAGATCGTTATTTTGAGAGAGAAGCTCGATCAGAGGCTTCAATCCGTTCAATCCGCTCCCTTCCTTTGCCGCGACAAACTCGATCCGGAGCCGGCTGTTGGATAACCGCTATGCGACCAGAGCTTTGAGCGTTTCGGCGACATAGGCGATCTGGTCGTCGGTCAGTTCGGGATACATGGGCAGGGAAACGAATTCCGAGGCGCACTGCTCCGCCACGGGAAAACGGCCCGCTAAAAATCCCAGGGATTCATAAGCTTTCTGCAGATGGAGGGGAATGGGATAGTGAATCCCGCAGAAGATCTGGCGTTCCGCCAGCCGACTGATCAGCTGGTCGCGCTCTTTCACCCGGATGGCGTAGATGTGATAGACATGGCGGGCGTAATCCGCCTCGGTGGGCAGAATGATCCCCTTCACTCCCTGGAGCAGCTCGCTGTAAAGACGGGCATGCTGCCGCCGGGCGTCATTCCAGTCTTCCAGGTGGTTCAGCTTGGCCGACAGAACGGCGCCCTGCAGGCCGTCCATGCGGGCGTTCCAGCCGATCATTTCATGCTCGTACTTCCGGGCCTGCCCATGATCGCGGAACCGGCGCATCTTTTCCGCCAGGGCCTCGCTGTTGGTCACCACCGCGCCCGCTTCCCCGTAAGCCCCGAGGTTCTTCCCCGGATAGAAGCTGAAGCAGCCGGCCTCGCCCATGGAGCCGGCCTTCCTCCCCTTGTAAAGGGCGCCGTGCGCCTGGCAGGCGTCTTCGATCACCAGCAGTTCATGTCGGCGGGCGATTTCCAGAATCGGATCCATGTCCGCCGGCTGGCCGAAGAGATGGACGGGGATGATGGCCCTGGTCCGTTCCGTAAGGGCTCCCTCCAGTTTTTCCGGGTCCATGTTGCAGGTGCTTTCCACCACATCCACAAAAACCGGCTGAGCGCCGCAGAACGAAATGGCCTCCGCCGTGGCGATAAAGGTGTCGGGAACGGTGAGGACTTCATCGCCCGGACCGATGCCCGCGGCGATCAGCGCCATCCAGAGGGCGTCCGTGCCGCTGCCCGTGCCGACGGCATAGCTGCAGCCGCAGAAGGCGGCAAAGGCCTCCTCGAAGCGGGCGACAAAGGGCCCGCCGGCAAAGGCGGTCTGATCCACGACGGCCTGCATGGCCGCGTCAATTTCTTCCTTGATGCTCCGGTACTGTGCTTTCAAATCGAGAAAGGGAACCTGCATGAACGAATCTCCTTATCTATGAGAATGATGGAACAGGGAATTATGGAACATTCCTGAAGAATGTCGCGGGATTTCCCGCCACGACGGCGTTGTCCGGGACGTCGCGGGTCACCACGCTGCCGGCGCCGATCAGGGCGTTTTCCCCGATGGTGACCTTGCTCAGAATGGTGCAGCCGGAGCCGATGGACGCCCCCTTCTTGACCCGGGTGGGTTCGACCTGCCAGTCCGCCTCGGTCTGCAAGGCGCCGTCCGCGGCCGTCGCCCGGGGATAGGAATCGTTGATGAAGGCGACGTTGTGGCCGACGAACACATTATCCTCGATGGTGACGCCTTCACAGATGAAGGTATGGCTGGAAATCTTGCAGTTCCTGCCGATCGAGGCGTTCTTCTGGATTTCCACAAAGGCGCCGATCTTGGTGTTGTCGCCGATGGAGCATCCATAGGCGTTGATGAACTTGGACAGCTTGACGTTTTCTCCCAGCCGGACATCGTCGGCAAGGCACAGGTATTGATTCATAGGTAAACCATGGCTCCTTTGTTTCTCAGGGACTTGTTCGCGGCCTCCAGAATCTTGACGACCCGCATTCCCGATTGGCCGTCATTGATGGGCGTCTTGTTGTTGGTGATGCAGTCCACAAAGTAGTTGGCTTCCAGTTTCAGCGATTCCGTCGTGTCCACCTTGGGCATCCACATATCCCCGGAGCGGTAATTGATCAGCAGGTTATAAATGCCTTCCCTGTTGGTAATATCCGCCCCCTTGTCATAAACCTTGATCTTTTCATCGGCTTCCAGGTCATTCCAGACCACCATCTTCTTGTTCCCGCCGATGAGCGTTGTTCTCACCTTGACGGGAGAAAGCCAGTTGACGTTGAAATGGGCGATCATGTTGTTCGAAAAATAGCAGGAGACATAGGCCACGTCTTCATGGCCGTTGAAATGGGAAATGCCCGTGGCAATAACCGCCTGGGGAGGATCCTTGACGAGATAGTCCATGATGGAAAGATCATGGGGGGCAAGATCCCAGATCACGTTGATGTCATGCTGAAAAAGGCCGAGATTCACTCGCATGGAGTCGAAGTAATACAGGTCGCCCAGAACGTCCTGTTCAATCAGCTCTTTGATCTTTTTCACCGCCCCGGAAAAGAGAAAGGTGTGATCCACCATGATGGTGAGATTTTTCCGCGCCGCCAGCTCCAGCAGCTCTTCCGCCTCGGCGGAGGTGGAGGTGAAGGGCTTTTCGATGAAGAGATGCTTGCCCTCCTGCAGGACCTTTCTGGCCAGTTCGAAGTGCGTATAAACCGGGGTGACCACCGCCACGGCATCGATGTCCGGGGCGGAAATGACTTCGTCACAGTCCGTCGTCGTTCTGATGCCCGGCCAGGCGGCATTCACCTTCTTCAGGGCGTCGGGATTCTTATCGCCGACGGCTGCCACCCGCGCGCTTTCGATGCTGTTGAAATTCCGTACAATATTCGGCCCCCAGTAACCGTATCCAATAACTCCGATGTGAATCATCCTCTTTCTCCTCTCCATTCAGTGGGGTATGCTCTCAAGAGCCGCTGCATGCCGCATTCAGTTCCTGATGTTTGTATCGTTGTTCCGTAGCGCCTGCTTTCAATATCCGCCTGCGCCGGAAATCATGGCCCATGGCGTCTGCAGAAGAATCTTGATGTCGAGCCAGAGGGACCATTCCCGGATGTATTGCAGATCCAGCCGCACCATCTCATCAAAATCGCAGCGGCTGCGCCCTCTGACCTGCCAGAGGCCGGTAATCCCCGGTTTCACTTCCATGATGCGGCGCCGGTGCCAGGGCTGGTAATGCTCCAGTTCATAAGGGATGGGGGGCCGGGGGCCGATGAGCGACATTTCCCCCTTCAGGACGTTGATGAATTGTGGAATTTCATCCAGGCTGGTTTTTCTCAGGAAACGGCCGACCCGCGTTACCCGGGGATCATCGGTGAGTTTGTAAACCGCCTCGCCTCCCTCCGCCATTGCCGTATCCCGGGCGGGAAGATTTTTTCCGATCAGTGACTCGATGTACTGCTGGTGAATGGACGGATCGTTGTCCGCCTTCATGGACCTGAATTTGAGGAATACAAAGGGCCTTCCCTGCAGCCCCAGCCGTTCCTGCCGAAAGAAGACAGGCCCCGGGGACGTGGTTTTGACGAGGAGGGCAATCACGATCAGGGCTGGGGAAAGAAGAAGCAGCCCGGCGGCGCTGACCAAAAGGTCCAGCACCCGCTTCAACCCCAGGGCGGCAGACCGCCCGCGCCTGCTTTGGCCATGACCGGGGTAGAGGGACCGCTTCAGGGCTGAATCCTTTTCCCCCTCGAAGTCCGTGGGGTACAAATGGGAGGAGAGGCGGACGCCTTTCAAGGCTTCCGGGGGAAGAACGGCCGCGACCAGATCCTTCACCCGCCGCAGCAGCGCATCCCGGTTTTCCTCCTGTTTTTCCGGACAGAGCAGCGTGTAGACCACCCCGATCCGATCCGGACAGGCGAACCACCCGGCCATGTCCGTTTGCCGGATCAGGGGGAGGATCCCTGCAATCAGGCGATTCTCGACCCCTTCGAGATTCCCGGCATCCGTTCCCCTGCTCTTTTTCCGCAGGAAATCCAACTCGATCAGGATGAGAAGGAAAGGGAGTCCCGAGCGGTCGGTCCGCTGCCTTTCGAAAAGCAGTTTTTCCTGAAAAGCCGTTTCGCCGCAGAAGGAATCCTGGCCGGGCCCCTGGTGGGAAAAGCCGCCGGGCATCACCGGTTCAGCGGGAGGAGGCGTCCGGTCCACGCCGGAAGATCTGGACATGACGATTTGCCTTTTTTGTTTCATGATCGCACAATCCGGGTTCCTTCGGTATCAGGGAAAGCATGAATTTGATTGCCGGATACCTGAATCTGTCTCAGCCTCCGGATGAAAAACAGGTGAAAGCCGAGCTAAGGACTAAGGGTAGGGATTAAAGGAAAGGAGCAGTCCGGTCCGTTTTATCTAATCCCTGACCTTGTTCAGCAGCGTGCCGATGACGGGCCGATCCCTGAGTATGTCCAGGGTGCGCTTCAACTCGTCGCGCGTTGTTTTTTCCGCTTCCACGACAATCAGGATTCCGTCAATGAAGCGGGAAAAAACGAGGGGGTCGGCGTAACTCAGCAGGGAGCAGCTGTCGAAGATGATGAAACGGTCGGCATACCGTTCCTTCATTTCCCGGACCAGGGCTTCCATCCGCGGCGACCCCAGGAATTCCGCCGAGTTGGTCAGGGGTTTGCCGCCGGGCAGAATAACCAGCTTGTCGATGCCGGGAGAAATCAGCAGGTCGCTGAGCTCTGCTCTTTTTTTCAGGTAATCGGAGAGCCCCGGAGTGACCTCGAAGCCGAAATAGCTGTGGATGGAGGGTTTACGAAGGTCGCTGTCCACAAGCAGCGTGGTGCGGTCCATTTCATGGGAGATGCTGATGGCCAGATTGATGGCCGTCAGCGTCTTGCCTTCACCGGGATTGGCGCTGGTGATCAGCAGGGTGTTTTTGCCCTCTTCGACCATCCGGTTCAGAACCTTGGTGCGGAGGATTTTAAACCGGTCCGCCACGGGATTTCCATAACAGACGGGAATGATATGGTTCTGTCTCAGGTAGTGAAAGTCCGCGGGCAGCGTGCGCGTTTCGACGTACGCGGGGGCGTGCACTTCCCGCCTTTTTTCCGGATATTCTACCGGTTCAGTTCCCGGTTCAAGGGTCAGATTTTCAAGGGAATATCCCCTGGCTTCCTTGGCCTTTTCCAATGATTTCTGCAACTTGCTCACGGCAGACACCTTCTGTTTTTCAGTTGTTGGCGGTTGTTGTCGGAATGATTCAAGCCGGGCCTCTGCGTTTAAAAGAGCATCATGAATTTATTCTGCAGCCGAATCCAGAGGATATCCAGGGGCGTGAAAAGCACGTGGATCAGCAGGAGCAGCAGGAGGGCGGCGCCGGCTGATGCGGCCAGGATGATCCGGAGATTTTTTTCTTTCACGGGCCGGATGGCCTGACTTTTCTCTTCCATAAAAGGGATCGCCGACAGGACCGGCACCTGGGCAAGGGCGATCAATTCATCTTCCGACTTGATGGATCGATCGAGAAATTCCTGCGTCGCGACGAGGCCGGCGCCGGCACAGAAAGACAGAAGCAGGCCCATCAAAAGAATTTTGGGCCGGTCCGGCTTGGCCGGTCTTTCCGGGAAAGCGGCCGGCTCGATAATCGTGAAGCGCTCCGCCTTCTGTGTTTCCTCCATGCCCTGAGCGACCCTGGCTTCCAAGAGCTTGTTCATGATGTCGTTGTACTTGTTCTTGGCATTTTCGTAATCGCTGAGCAGGCTTTTGTATTCCCCCTCGATCGCGGGAGCGCGGTCCAGTTTGCCCTGGTATTCATTTATCTGAATTTTCGCGAGGCGGCTCTGCTGCTGGAGGGAGCGGATTTCCATGGCCGCCGTATCAATCTGGGATTTCAGGGCGGTATAGGCCGGGCTGACGTTCCTCGCTCCCCTGGAGCCGCCCCCTCTTTCCAGGGAACGGATTTCTCTTTTCAGGCGGATAATGTCCGGATGCTCATCGGACAGGGTGGCCTGGCGGCTTGCCAGCTCTTTGCGGAGCTCCGGCAGCTCGTCGGATTTGTCAAGCCCCGAGGAAATCAGCTGAGCCTCCAGGTAGACTTTGCGCTCCTGGGCGATCCGCATCTGGGTGTTGATCTGCTCCAGGTCACGTTTGAGCTGGTCGATGGCCTTCATGTTGATCTCGCTGTGCTCCGGAAGCTCACCCGCATGGGCCGCCTTCATTTCACTGATTTTGGCGGCGTAGTCCTCCATCTGCTTCTTGAGCAGCTCCAGCTGGGAACTGAGAAATTCCGCCGTCCCCTCTGCCCGTTCGCTTCGTTTCTTGAGGTTTTCTTCCAGGTAAAGGGAGGCCAGCACATTGGTGACCTTCTGCACGGTGGCCGGATCCTTCCCTTCGTAAGACAGGGTAAAGGCGACCGTCACGCCCTTGGCGCCGCCGGACCGCCCCCCCTTGCTCAGTTCGCCGGCGCTGATCGTTTCCAGCTTGATGTCATTGCGCATGACACTGATGACTTCTTCCGTGGGGACTTTCTTCCGCATATCGGAATAAAGATTGAACTTGTTGATGATTTCGAGGAGATTGGCGCGGCTGAGAATCTGCTGGGAAATGGTGGCCAGCCGTTCCTCCACGTAACTCGTCACGGAGGTCCGGACATACTCCGTGGGAATCTGCTGCGCTTCGACCAGAATGGTGGATTTCGCGACATAGGCGGGGGGCAGAAGAAAAGCCGTCAGGATCGCCAGCGGCAGGAGGGAGCAGAAAACAATCAGGAACAGCTTCCCGCGCTTTCGGATCAAGCGCTTGGCCTGTTTGAATTCCTTCAGTTTTTCAAGTTCCTTCAGGTTCACCAATTCTTTCAGGTTCACCCGTTCCTTCAGTTTTTCCATGGCGCTCTACCTTGCCTTCACGATCCGGGTTTTTGGTCCCCGGAGATTTTCCTTACTCCCCTGCCCTCAGGGATTCAGCTTCTTCCATTCATTTTTTGCTTCCGCGGCGCCGGGGTAAGGTTCCTTGGCCCGCGCGGCAACCTCCAGGTAATAACGGGCCCGGGCCGAATCTCCAAGACGGAGATGAATCATGCCCAGGTGGTAGCTGATCGCGGGGTTCTGCAGGGCGGCGGCATCCAGCTTCGCCAGGATCTCTTTCGCCTCCGCGTAGCGGCCCTGGCGGTAAGCAATCCAGGCGGCCGTATCCGCAAGATGGGGAATATTCCCATGCGTTTTCATAAAGGGTGCCAGAAGCTTTTCCGCCCGGGTAAGATTGGCCGGGGTTGGTTCGTATTCAGCCAGGTTAAAGGCCAGATTGTTGGCGGCAACGGGGGAGTTGGGATAGCGCCTGACGACGTCTTCATAGAGGGCGCGCGCCTTCGCCGTTTCCCCCTTCGTTTCCAGAATCGCGGCCAGCCCCAGAAGGGCTTCCGGAGCGTTCGGCTGGATGCTGAGAATGGTCCGGTAGGTATCTTCAGCCAGCTTGACTTCGCCGTTCAGTTGATGCGCCCTGGCCAGCCGAAACAGGGTGGGCAGGTGGCGGGGCAGTTCCTTGAGAATGAGGCGGTATTCCGAAATGGCTTCGGCATAATCCTTCCGGTCCGCCATCAGATCTCCCCGGATGGTATGGGCGGCCGGGTCCCGGGGATTTTCCTTGATGACCTCTTCCACCAGCTTCAGGGATTTCTCTTTGTCTCCCGAGGAATACAGAATGCCGGCCAGCAGAACTTTGCCCCGGAGGCTTTCCGGACCGCTTTCGGACTTGCTCAGATACTGCTCCAGAAGCGCGATGGCCTGCTTCGGATTTTTTACGGCGACATGATACCGGGCCAGGAGTTCATAGGGGGCCAGTTCCTTGGGGAAATCAGCGATCGCTTTCTGGAGAACGGCGACCATGGCCTCCGGCTTCTTGGCGCCCGCGTAAAACCGGGCGAGCTGAAGGCGCGCGTTCACCTGGTCGGGATGACGTTTAACCAGGTCCAGGAGGATGGATTCCGCCGTCTCGGTGCGGCCCGTGCGCTGATAAAAACCGGCCAGCAGAAGTTTCGGACCGTCCTTCGACGGATCCTGGGCGATCAGGGCCTGGTATTCGGCCTCGGCTTCCGGCCATTGCCGCTGCTGCTCCAGCAACTGAATCAGCATCAGCCTTCCCTTGCCGCTCCGGGGATTCCGGGCGAGCAGATCTTTCAGGATTGCTTTGGATGCATCGGGCAGATTCTGTTTGGCCTTGAGCGCGGCCAGCATCAGGTAGGGTTCTTCCTTTTGCGGGCTGCGGGCGATCAGGGCGCGGAGAATTGCTTCGGCTTCGGTGGTCTTCTGTTCCGCCAGCAGAGAAACGGCCTTGAGCTGCAGGGCTTCTTCATGGTCAGGGACTTTCGCCAGGATGAGATCGATCTTTTCCCGGGCCTGGGCCTTGCGCCCCGATAACAGGAGCAGCTTTGCCAGGGCGGCCTGCGCATCCCAGAGGGCGGGATTCAATTCCACCGCGCGGTTCAGCGAGGCATAGGCCGGTTGCCAGCGATTCTGCCGCAGCAGGGAGAGGCCGATCATCTGGTGGGCCTGGGCAAAATTGGGATCGATCTTGGCGGCGTTCTGAAAATTAACGACCGCCCGGGCATAATCCCCTTTCTGGTAGAGGGTTTCTCCCGCCTTGAAAAACTTGGCCTTCCGTTCTTCCTTGCTGCCGCAGGACAGCAGGCAAACGCCGAGAATCACCAGCAGTAAGCATGCAACAGACCGTCTTTTCATGATCCGAAACCTCTGGAAAATTTTGCACAACCCCGTTTTGACACCCCGATTGCCCTTGGGAGCGTCCGCTTCCCAAAGCTCCGCCCCTTCAATTCCATCCGCTTCTTTTTGGAATGAAGAGTTGCCGCTTGCCGACTGTCTATTAGCACAAACTTTAGAAAAGAGAATATCGGGAAATCAGGTATTATGAACTCTTTTCCCCCTTAATCGGACATCATCCAAAGGATTAGAGACACCGCTGGAGGTCTTGAAAAGGTGTGAGTTCTTTATGAGATTGATTCCTGGGATGTCCGGTCCACCCTTGAGCGGGATGATACCCATGCAGCAGGGCCGATAATATCTATTTTTCGTTGTATTTATAGACTATCATACCACATATTTTTTATTTTGATTAAGAATATTTCCTGCTTCTTTCAAAATCAGAGAACGGGAATCAGAAAATCGGCCCCCTGCGGAAACGATCCCCCCGCCCCCGGACTTCTGCAGCTCAGGGCGCCGCCAGGCTCTCGGGATTCAGCGTTGAAATCGTCTTCCAGGTACTGCCGTTCCAGCGCCGCGTGCCCGAGGTCCCGTAATCCGCGTACAGGAGGGAACCGGAGACCACCAGGCTCTCGGGATTCAGCGACGAAATCTTTGTCCAGGAACTGCCGTTCCAGCGCCACGTGCCCGAGCTCCCATAATCCGCGTACAGGAGGGTGCCGGAGACCACCAGGCTCTCGGGATTCATCGTTGAAATTCTCGTCCAGGTACTGCCGTTCCATCTCCATGTACCCGAGGTCCCGTAATCCGCATAGAGAAGGGTGCCGGAGGCCACCAGACTCTGGGGATCCCACGTGGATATCCGGGTCCAGGAACTACCGTTCCAGCGCCACGTGCCCAAGGTCCCGCAATCCGTATAGAGAAGGGAACCGGAGGCCGCCAGGCTCTCGGGATTCATCGTTGAAATTCTCGTCCAGGTACTGCCGTTCCAGCGCCAGATTCCCGAGGTCCCGCGATCCGCATAGAGGAGGGAACCGGAGGCAATCAGGCTCTCGGGATTCAGCGTTGAAATCCTCGTCCAGGTGCTGCCGTTCCATTTCCAAGTTCCCGAGGCCCCATAATCGGCATACAGGACGGAACTTGAGACGACAACCAGGTTCTGGGGATTCAGCGATGAAATCTTCGTCCAGGCACTGCCGTTCCAGCTCCACGTGCCCAAGGTCCCGCAATCCGCATAGAGAAGGGAACCGGAGGCCACCAGGCCCTCGGGATTCATCGTTGAAATCCGGATCCATGTACTGCCGTTCCATCCCCAGATGCCGGACGACCCGCGATCCGCATACAGGAGGGAAGCGGAGGCCGTGGAGGTGGTTCCGGTCGATGGGGAGGTGGTTCCGGTCGATGGGGTGGTAGTCCCGGTCGAAGGAAGGGTGGTCCCGGTGGAGGTGGATGCCGGAACTTTGTAGCTGACTTCATTGGAAAAGCCGCTTGTCAGTCCGGAAGTATTGTATGCTTTGGCCGCGAAATAATAGGTTGTTCCGGCTCGGAGATCGGAGTTCGCTATCGTGAGACTTGTGAATTTGCCTGCGTCATAAACCTTGCTGTAGCTGCGGGAGGCAGTTCCGGAATAGATTTTATACCCCGCAACGTCCCGTTCGGGATTCGGGTCCCAGGCCAGGGTCACTGCCGCCGCGTGAGCGGGCGCCAGGAAAAGAACGGCGCAAAGGAAGCAGAAAAGGATGGTTACAGATACACCCTGCTGAACAGATCGTTTGCAGGTCTTGTTGGTTTCTTTCATGACTCTGAACCTTCCAGGATTTCTCAACCTGTTGCCGGCAGCAACAGATCCTGCCGCCCCGATGATATTCACCACGGCATGACGGCGCCTGCACCGGCGGAAAAAGCGGTTTCTCAATCCCGATGGAACCCGCCGGCAGGTGGCAATCATCTTTTGAGAATGATTTCTTCGATTTCAGAAAAACCTTCTTGTTGATGTCCCAGGATGGTGAGCAAGAATCAATGGAAGAAGTGACTTCAGAATAGCGGAGTCTAACCAGTGCATGCCTGGGACAACCGGCCAGGCATTTTCATCGCAGTGCATCAGAAGAGCCTTGCACATCAAAAGGAAATTTCAACCGGGCAGCATCAGCGCACAGTCCAGGGCAAGAAGAACGGTTGCGCCGTTATGCCGACATTCCATCTACTGGCATCCCTTTTACGGAAAGGGGTCTCCCCTGTCAATCATAATTATGGAGAAGACAGCCGCCGCTTGCGTCAGCCCGGGATATTCGGTCTTGATTCTCTTCCCGGCGCCCCCTATACTTTTGCCCCAGATTGGAAATGGATAGCAGAGGTGAACCCTTCCGGTTAACCCTTTCTGCAGGAAAAATGGATTGAAACCGAACGGAGAAAGAGCTCCCGGATCAACGTAAACGAGGTGAATTCATGAGTTCCCTTCAATTTCCTGAACCTTATCAGCATCGGCACCCTCCCGTCTGCAACATCAACGAGATGCTGGAGGAGAAACCCAGCCTGAGCCAGAAGGCAGCCGACGGGATCGCCAGGACGGTCGGCTCCTGGCGCTTTCTGATTGCTCAGAGCCTTCTTCTGGCTGCCTGGTTCGTCTTGAACCTGATCGGCTGGGTCACCCCCTGGGACCCCTATCCCTTCATTTTCATGAACCTCATTTTGTCTCTCCAGTCGGCCTATACCGCCTCGATCGTCATGATCAGTGAAAACCGCCAGAATGAGCGGGATCGGCTGGAGGCCCGCAACAATTATGACCTGAACGTCAAGGAGGAAGAGGAATTGCGGGCGATTCTCGATCATCTTGCCGCCCAGGACGCGGCGCTGAAGGAAATTCACCGCCGCCTGGCTGAGCTTCAGGAGGACCGGGAACAGTCCCGAGGGGCGGACAGCCTGCACTGAGGAGGACCGCCACCCCAATCGGCGGCCTGAATGCCGAACTGCTCAAGGGCGGGGGCGACGCCTGCACTGACGACCTTCGCCGAATCGAAAGGACTGGAAAGGGGGCTTTACAATGTTAAACGCCGACAATGCGATCCTGATTGTGATCGACATCCAGGGGAATCTCGCCCACGCCGTGGCCGACCGGGCATCGCTCTTCGCCAACACCCGCAAGCTGATCGAGGGGGCGCGGGTTTTCGACCTTCCCCTCATGGTCACGGAGCAGATTCCCGCCAAACTGGGGCCGACGATTCCGGAAATCGCCGGCCTTATCCCGGGGATATCGCCCATCGCCAAGGAGAGCTTCAGCTGCCTGCAGAACAGCGAATTCCTCCAGGCCCTGCAGCTGACGGGGCGCCGGCAGATCCTCCTGGCGGGAATTGAAACGCACATCTGCGTCTATCAGACCGCCCGCGATCTGCTGGCGGCGGAGTACTCCGTCTTCGTTGTCGCCGACGCCGTCTCTTCGCGGGCCGCCCGGAATTCCGAAATCGGCCTGAAGCTGATGCGGGACGCCGGGGCGACGATCACCAGCACGGAAACCGTTCTCTTTGAACTCCTGGGAACCGCCGCCCACGAAAAATTCAAGGATATCTTCAAAATCGTGAAATAAGCGCGGGGAACTCGGAAGGGCGCGAAGAAATAGGGAAAGGAACGGGGAAATCCCCCCGCACTGCCCGAACCGCCGGCAACGGCGGATTTGCCGGCACAGGAGCAAAGGGAGGGGGAGATCCTTCGCGCCGTCCGGCGGTCCGCAGATCGGCCGCCGCCGGTACGGCAGGAAAAAGGGGAAGTTAATTGCGGGAGACGAGGTGCCGGACCGCCTTCTCCAGCCCGTCGAGGGTCAGTTCGAACATGGGGAAGACATCCTGAATCACCCCGATGGTCCAGCTGTGCCGCCACTCCCAATCCGGCTGGGGATTGAGCCAGACGCTGTGGCGGAAGGTTTTGGACAGCATTTTCAGCCGCTCGATGCTCGCGATGGACGACTTCTGAAAATAGTAGATGCCGCCGTTCTGGTGCATGAGCTCCGACGGCGCCATACTGGCATCGCCCACCATGATCAGGCGCGTTTCCGGATCCTTGCGGATAAAATCATCCACCGCTTCGGCGTTTTGCTGCCGCCGCGGGTCCTGCCAGACATGGTCGTAAATGCTGTTGTGGAAGAAATAAATCTTCAGATCCTTGAACTGGGAGCGGGCGTAATTGAAGAGCGTCTGCACCACGCCGATGTAAGGGTCCATCGACCAGCCGCCGTTGTCGATCATGAGGATCACCTTGAGGCGGTCCGTCAGGCGGCGGTCGTAGACGATGTCGATTTCGCCGGCATTGCGCATCGTTTCATAGATCGTCTTATCCACATTGACGATGTCCTTCGGCCCCTCGGGAACCATCTGCCGCAGCCGCTTCAGGGCTTCGCCGATCTGGTGCTGGGTCAGGGGACCGTCCAGGGAGTAGTCCTTATAGCGCCTGTCCATGGCCACCTTGATCGCCGATTTGTTCCGCGAGCGGCCGCCCACCCGCATGCCGCCGGGATGATATCCCGAATGGCCGACCGGCGACGTTCCGCCGGTGCCGATCCACTTATGCCCCCCGTGATGCTCCTCCGTCTGGTCCTTGAGGCGGTCGAGAAAATACTGGACCAGCTCTTCCGGGGTCATCTTCTTCATTTCCTCTTCGTCGAGCCCCAGCTCCCGGGCCACCTCGCCGGGATCTTTACTCAGCCATTCTTCCAGCATGGCCCGCACGGCGTCGGAAATTTCTTCAATATCCGGCTCCGAAAGGGCGATCCCCTTGAAATGAAAGGCAAAGATCTGATCGTAGAGATCGAAGTAGCGCTCGCTCTTGACCAGAATGGAACGGGCCACCGTATAAAAATCCTCCAGGGAGGTGACCAGCCCAAGCCCCAGGGCCTTCTGCAGCCGCAGGAATGACTTGGGGGATACGGGAACCCCCTTTTCCCGGAGGGTATAGAAAAACTGGGTAAACAAGGAATTTCCCCCCTTAAATCCTCAGGCGTGACATCTGCTGGGTGGCCAGGTTCAAGTCCCCGCTCTTTTTGAACAGGATGCCGAGATAGGGCGACTCTCCCTTGTGCAGCTGCTTGATTTTGAAGTCCGGATCGGCCTGAAGGGCGCGGATCCAGTTGATCAGTTCCCGCGTCGCCGGCTTCTTCTCGATGCCGCGGAACTCCCGCAGCCGGTAAAAGGTGGTGATGCAGGCTTCCGCCATGTCATCATGGATGGTCGGGAAATGGACATTCACGATCTGCCGCATGACATCCTGATCGGGGAAGGCGATGTGATGGAAATTGCAGCGCCCGAGGAACGGGTCCGAAAGGTCTTTCTTGGCATTGGAGGTGATGATGATGACCGGCCGGTGCTTCGCCTTGATCGTCTTGTCGATC
>CAZKRB010000050.1:0-22891 GCA_964555065.1 uncultured Syntrophus sp. | reverse complement strand
GCGAGGCGAAGCAGAAGACATCCGTATTGAAGATGAGCTTCGCCCCCTTGCCGGCCCCGAAGGGGTCCCGGTTCACGCCGACGATGCCCGTCAGGGCCCCGCCGTAGGGATCGAGGGCGGACGGCGAGTTGTGCGTTTCCACCTTGAAGACGAGGTTATAGTCGTCATTGAATTTGATGATCCCCGCGTTGTCCACGAAGACGGAGAGGCACCAGTCCTCCGGCCCCAACTCTTCCCGGATGGCGGCCGTGGACGCCTTGATGCAGCTTTTGAAGAGGGAATCGATGACTCGGGAATTTCCCCGCTCGTCCTCGTAGGTGATGAGGCTGTTGAAGATCTTGTGCTTGCAGTGCTCCGACCAGGTCTGGGCCAGGCATTCCAGCTCCACGTCGGTGATGCCCTCCCCCAGGCCCACCTCCCGGCGTCGCTGCTGCACGGCATCGTCGAGGAAATAATTCCGGATGATGCGCATCTCTTCCACGGTCAAGGCCAGGACCCGGCGGCTGCTGATCTCCTGGAGGCGGACATCGTCATCGGGCAGCTCCACGGTATCCGTTCGGGGCGTTTCCGCCACGATGACCTTGGGCACGTAAGGCTTCATGCCCTCCCCCGCTGGCCGGGTCCGGCCCTCGACAATCTCGAACCGCTGGATCAGGTCATTGGCCAGGAGCCCGGAGGCAATGTCCTGCGCTTCCCGGCGGGAAAGCTTTCCCTGGAGAAGGTACTGCCGCGAGGTATAGACCTTCAAATTGCCGTTGGCCGCCTCTTCCAGCAGGAGCCGGACCGCTTCCGTCGCGGTGCGGCCTACGTTGTCCGTGACGCCGGGGCGGAATCCCACTTCGATCAGCCAGTCGAAATCGGCGGCCAGGGCGCGGTTGACCGCACAGCACTGGATCACCGGATCCGAAAGCGGTCCGGCCGCGATCCGCTCCAGTTGATCCTCCGTCAGCTTTCCTTCCAGGGTGTAGACCTCGATCGTCTCCACGCGCTCCACGGAAAGATGGAGATCATGGAGAATCCTGCGCCGGGTTTTCTCTCCCAGGGCATCCCGCACCCCCGGAAGGAAACCGATTTCAATCCTGCTGACCATGCTCTTTTCTCGCTTTTTCTCTTTCTCTGCGTTCTTTAATCACTGTCTTTAAACAGGGAATTTATACCGCCGGCGCAACCAATCTCCGCCCGCTCCCAGTTTCAAAAGAGCCTGTTACGTACAATACCTGCCTGCAGAATGCAACAGAGAAAACGCTGAAAACGGCTGATTTCTCCACAGATACGGCAGGGACCGGCGGTGGAGCTTTTTGGTTGCCCGACTTTGCCGGCAGGCCTGGATACCCTGAATGGCTTCTGCTCAAAGGGGGCCGGGACCCCGGATTCAAAAAACACATTGATCCTTCCGGGTCATGATGTTAAAAAAAGAGAGGCTCAGGATAGAATAGGGTGATTTTTATTTCAACTCCAGATCGGATAAAATCACCGAAGGCCGAAGCGTCGTCGGGGGAGGCAATCCAGACCGTCTGCCCCGTAGTACAGGCCACGGAGGAACGCCCCTTTCACTCCGGGGTTGAAAGGGAAGGCTCGCGACATCCATCAAGGCCGTGGAGGGTGCATGGTGGTGCCAAAGACGATCCTCGTTCCGTCGGATTTTTCCCCCCATGCAGACAAGGCTCTGGGGAAAGCCGTAGCCATTGCCCGGCAGGCCAGGGCCAAAATTTATCTTTTGCATGTGATTGATGAGAGATTTCAGCAATTTATTGTCGATTACTGCCTGGATGACGCCGTTCTGAAGCAGTTGGAAGGGGACAGCCGGAGAGCCTCCCTGGCCAGATTGCAGAAGGAGGCGGAAGCGACAGCCGGGGCCGGAGAGGTGGAGACCGTGCTGGAGGTCGAAACAGGCATTCCCGCGGAAGTCATTCTGCACGAGCAGCAGCGCAAGGGGATCGACCTCATTGTCATTGCTTCCCACGGAAGGACCGGCGTTCTCGGCCGTTTGCTGGGCAGCGTCGCCGACCGCGTCGTCAAGGGTTCCAGGTGCCCCGTTCTGGTCGTAAAAACCGAGCCATGAGAAAAAAAACAAGCCCCGGACATCGTGTCCGCATCACCCTGAACATGCCGGAAGGATCAGATCCGCTGGTGCGCCTCCTGGAAGCCGTCGGCGCTGCCGGCGGTGAACTGCTGGACATCCGGACCATCCGCCAGGAGCAGGGAAAACTTCTCAGGGAAATCACCGTCCAAGCCATGGACACCGAAACGGAAAGCAGGATGCTCGCCTCCGTCGGCGCCTTGGAGGGGTGTGAGCTTCTCCAGGTGACGGACTGCACCTTTCACCTGCACGCCGGCGGGAAGATCGAGGTCGCAGGCAAGGTCCCGCTGGCCGACCGCCAGGACCTGGCCATGATCTACACGCCGGGCGTCGCCCGGATCTGTCAGGCGATTCAGGAGGACCTCGACCGGGCATACGACCTCACCATCAAGGGCAATGCCGTGGCGATTGTGACCGACGGCACAGCGGTCCTGGGCCTGGGGGACATCGGACCGGAAGCGGCCCTGCCCGTCATGGAGGGAAAGGCCCTGCTGTTCAAGCGTTTTGGCGGGGTGGATGCCTTCCCGATCTGCCTGAAGACGAAAGATCCGGGAGAAATTGTGTCGGTGGTGAAATGGCTGGCCCCGGGGTTCGGGGGGATCAACCTGGAAGACATTTCCGCTCCCCGCTGCTTCGAGATCGAAGAGCGGCTGAAAAGGGAGCTCGATATCCCCGTTTTCCACGACGATCAGCACGGGACGGCCGTGGTCATCCTGGCGGCTCTGATCAATGCCCTTAAGCTGGTCGGCAAGCGCCTGGAGGACGTCACCGTGGTGGTCAACGGGCTGGGAGCGGCCGGAATCGCCTCCATTTCGCTCCTCTTGGCCGCCGGCGTCCGGCGGATCATCGGCTGCGACCGAAGCGGGATTCTCTACCGGGGAAGGCAGGAAAACATGAACCCCGTGAAGGCCGAGTTCGCGTTGAAAACCAATCCCGAGGGTTTGAAAGGCTCTCTGCGGGACGCTCTGAAAGGCGCCGATGTCTTTCTCGGCCTGTCCCGGCCCGGTTTGCTGCAGGGGCCCGATATTGCCCTCATGGCGAGGGAGCCCATTGTCTTTGCCATGGCCAATCCGGTTCCGGAGATTCTGCCGGAAGAAGCCCAGCCCTACGCCGCGGTCATCGCCACGGGCCGTTCCGATTACGACAACCAGGTCAACAATGTCCTGTGTTTCCCCGGCCTGTTCCGGGGGGCCCTGGACTGTTTCGCTCGGGACATCAACGAGAAAATGCTGCTGGCGGCCGTCCAGGCCATTGCCTCCAGTGTTAAAGGGAAAGAATTGACGCGGACTTTCATCATCCCCAGCATTTTTGACCCCGCCGTCCAGCCCCGGGTGGCCGCCGCCGTCATGGAAGCCGCCCGGAAGTCCGGCGTGGCCCGGTCCCACAAAACGTACCGGTCGCCCCTGGACGGCGGTTAATTTTTCTCGGCGGTTAATTTTCTCCAGGAGGGCCTATGAAAGCTTTAATCATCAGCGCGGATTCTTTCGAAGATACGGAGCTGCTGGTCCCCTACTACCGGCTCAAGGAGGCAGGGGGCGAGGTGGCGGTGGCGTCTCTGAGGCGCGGCGCCATCCAGGGCGAGCATGGCTATGTCGCCATGGCGGACAAGACGCTGGCCGAAGTCAATCCCGAGGACTACGCCATCCTGATCCTGCCCGGAGGCAAGGCGCCGGAAAAGGTTCGGAAAGAGCCGATCGCTCTGGAAATCGCGCGGCATTTCTTTGCCCGACAGAAACCGGTTGCAGCCATCTGCCATGGGCCGCAGATCCTGATCAGCGCCGGCCTGCTGCAGGGCCGACATGCCACCTGCTACGAATCCGTCGCGGAGGAGCTGAAAGCGGCCGGCGCGCGCTATGAGGATCGGGAGGTGATCGTGGACGGCAACCTGATCACTTCCCGGCAACCGGACGATCTGCCGGCTTTCCTCCGCGAGATCATGAAGCAGCTGGGACCGTAGAGCAGCCTGCGGGTTCGGAGAAGGGATCAGGAAGGGTAAAGGTCGCAGCCATCCGGCCCCGGGGATCGTTTGGCTCATTCCCGGAGGGAAAAGATGAAAATTGTGCGCTTTGTCTCGGATCGGAACCGCATTCTCTACGGGCAGTACAACCCCGATCAGCCGGAGGCGGCCGCGGTCATCGAAGGGGATCTTTTCGGCGGGTATCGGGTCACGGCGGAAAGGGCAAAGATCGAGCGGTTCCTGCCCCCCGTGATCCCCTCCAACATCCTGGCCCTGGGGCTCAATTACCGCCGCCATGCCGAGGAGACGGGGCTGGTTTTGCCGAAGTATCCGATTCTGTTCATGAAGGCAACCAGCAGCGTCATCGGCCACCGGGAGACGATTCTGCTGCCCGCGGCTGCCCCCGGAAGCGTCGATTATGAAGCGGAGCTGGCCGTGGTGATCGGCCGGAGAGTCAAGAACCTGCAACCTGCGGAGGCCTTGGACTGCATCCTGGGGTACACCTGCGCCAATGACGTCAGTGCGAGAGACTGGCAGCTTCACCGGCAGGGCGGGCAGTGGGTCCGGGCGAAAAGTTTCGATACCTTCTGCCCCCTGGGACCCTGGCTGGTCACCCGGGACGAAATCCCCGACCCGAACCGGCTTCGGATCCGCGCCCTGATGGATGAAGAAAGCGTTCTGCAGGACGCTGCCACTTCGGAGATGATTTTCGATGTCGCGGCTGTTGTCAGCTTCCTCAGCCGGTCGATGACCCTGCTGCCGGGAACGGTCATCCTGACGGGAACTCCGGAAGGCGTGGGGTTTACGAGAAAACCGCCTCTGTTTTTGAGGGAAGGCGACCGGATTTCCGTGGAGATCGAGGGCATCGGCTGTTTGACCAATCCCGTTGCCCGGGAGACCGCTCCAGCGGATTGAGCAGGGATGAAAAGCCGCGGAAGGGCCTAAGAATCATGAACGGTCCCAGGCCTCGGGATCGGGACGGGAAGAGGATAGCCGGGATGGACCATCGGCGTTCCATCCGCATGAACCGTATCAACAAAAGGCAAGGGAGGGACGGAGAGGATGAACAAAGGTGAGATCTTTCAGGAATTGGACGGCTTATACAAAATTGTTCCGCTCAAGCCCTTACGGCGGACGCCGGGAGTCTTTTTCGACATCGTTCCCCAGATCACCATGCCCCACATCGACGGGCTGGACCGGGTCCTGCACGACGGCGGCTCCCTTTCCCCGGGCCCGGTGGGCGAGGTGGCCCGTCCCTGGTATATGCATCCCCACCAGGAGGATAACCTGATCGTGCTGCACGGCACCCGCTATGTCGATATTTACACAAAGGAACATGGCCGGGTGGAGAGCTTTGTGGTCACGCCGTACCTCGTCCAGCATGGAGAGGAGGTGGTCTTCGACGGGCCGGCGATGCTGGTCTGGCCCCGCAACGTGTTCCACCGCATCCGGTCGGCCGATACCGGCTCCGCCTCCCTCAACTTCGCCGTCCGTTATGAGGGGTTTGACCTGCGGACCAACTTCAACATCTACGACCTGGATCCCTCAACGGGCGAATACCGTCTGCTGCGGGAAGGATACCTTGACCAGCTCATGGGAGATAGATAAAGGAAGGGCTGGCGGGGCTGGTTCAAAAGGCGGGGGCGCCCCCTTGCCGCCCCGGCGATCCCATCACTCTGAACCTGACGGAGGTATGGTCTGAAAAATGAGTATCCGCATTCTCAGCACCTCGCCCCTGGTGGGCCCTCACCTCGAGGCCCTGGGGAAGCGCTTCCCGGAGCTGCGCGTCGCCCCCTACCGGTCCGATGACTGGACGGCGGCGCTTGCCGGCGCGGAAGCCCTGGTCGTTCTGCTCTCCGAACCCCTCACCGAAGCGGACCTGGAGCGCTGCCCGAACCTGAAGGTCATCGGCACCTACTCCGTGGGCATCAACCACCTGCCCATCGCCTATTGCGAGGGGCGGGGCATCCGCATCGTCAACACCCCCGGCGTTTTGACCGATGCCACGGCCGATCTGGCCCTCACACTCCTGCTGGCCCTTACCCGGCGGGTGAGCGAAGGGGAAGCGCTTGTGCGGTCCGGACGCTGGAAGGGCTGGGCTCCCGATCTCCTCCTGGGTTCCGGCCTGACGGGGAAAACCTGCGGCATCGTCGGTTCCGGTCCCATCGGCCGGGCGTTCGCCCGACGCGCCTGGGCTGTCGGAATGAAGATTCTTTTCTGGAACCGGGAAGGAAACCAGCCGCCGGTGGATTTCGGCGTGGCCGTCGCGGAGCGCCTCCCCCTGGATGATTTGCTGCGGCAGAGCACCGTCCTGTCTCTCCACTGCCCCCTCACGGATGCCACGCGGGGCCTGCTCACCAGGGAAAAGCTTGCCCTGCTGCCCCGGGGCGCCTTTCTTATCAATACGGCGCGGGGCGGCATCTTCGACGAGGGGGCCGCCATGGAATTGCTGCGCCGGGAGCAGCTCGGGGGAATCGGCCTGGACGTTTACGACCGTGAGCCGGAGTTGGATCCCAGGTGGCTTGTCACCCCGGGCGCCGTGCTCCTTCCCCACCTGGGATCGGCCACCGTAGAAACCCGCGAGGCGATGGCGAAGCTGCTTTGCGACGGCATCGAGGAAACCCTGAGCCCCGCCCCGTCTCAAGGGTCTTAATCCCCCGTTCCGGAGCCGGGAGGACAGGGTTGAGTCGTTCGCAATCCTACCGCGTCGAATGAACCGCAACCCTGCGATCAGGACGCTTGATTGCGAGGATTCGATACTTATCTGAATAAATCCAAGTGATGAATTATTTTCATCTTTCTTTTGTCTGCGCCGGGCATGAGGGTTCGTTGAAAGTGTTCGATATTATAACTTATCTCATCGACTTAAACGGGGTCCCGGCCGGGATGAACTCAGGGTGGCAAGACGGCGTCCGTTTTGATATGAAGGAAAGGCAAGGTCCCATCCCGGGAGAGCGCTGCCTCAAGGGAATGAGCCTTCGTGGGGGGATTGCGGCCGGCGCCGCGGGCCGCATCCACATCTTTATTGCATCCCAATTGCGTCACTGATCGAAGTCTCCGAGCGTTGCCGTGCAGAATGTCTTTCTTGTCACCCCGAGTTATCTGATCAAAAAGAAACGGGAGTTCACCCGGGGGATTCAACAGCTCCGGAAGCTGGACTTCCAGGTCTTGAATCCGGAGTTTCCGACGATCCTGCCCTCGCCGCGGGAAAAGGCGGAGCAGATCCACCGGGCCTTTTCCGATCCGGCGGTCGATTTGATCCTGGCCCAGAGGGGCGGTTACAGCGCGATGAAGGCCCTGCCCTTCCTCGATTTCGATTTGATTGGAAAACATCCGAAAAGGATGGCCGGGTTCAGCGACGTCAGCGCCCTGCTCAATCCCATTTTCGAACGGACCGGCCTGGCGACCCTCCATGCCCCGATGGTGAGCAGCCTGGGAATGCCGACTCCCTTTACCGTCAGGTCCCTGCTGAACGCCCTTAACGGCTATCCGGAGAGGAGCCTGTTCAAAGGCGCTCCGGTAAAGGTTTACGCCTCCGGTGTCGCCGGGGGCGTTCTCAAGGGCGGCAATCTCATGACCCTGACCGCCTTGCTGCACACGGACTGGGAGCTTGATACGGATGGTGCGATTCTCTTTCTGGAGGACGTGGATGAAAAACCCCATGCGGTCGATCGCTGCCTGACCCAGTGGATTCTCGCCGGCAAACTGCGCGGCCTCCAGGCGATGATCCTGGGCAATTTCCGCGGAATCAGAAGCCGGCAGGTTTATGAGATGATGGCTTCCCAGCTGGAAGTCCCCTTTCCCGTCGTTGCCTGCCCCTACATCGGCCACGTGAGGAACAAAATAACGCTCCCCATCGGCGCGCGGGTGGAACTGGATACGGAGAACAGGAGCCTGATGATTCAACAATCGCCTTTGCCGAAGGTCCGCTCATGAACGTGGTGTGGCTGATCCTGCTATCCGTCAGCATCGTCTTTGCCATGTTCACAGGCAACCTGGAACCCTTTACCCAGGCCGTCTTCGAAGGCGCCAAATCCGCCGTCGAGATCTCCCTCTTCCTCCTGGGGATCGTGTCGGTCTGGCTGGGAATCACCAAAATTCTGGAGGATTCTGGGCTCATCCACCGGATCGCCCATTGGTTCCGGCCGCTCATAACCCGGCTCTTCCGGAACATCCCCGGCGATCACCCGTCCATTACGGTGATCACCCTCAATGTCCTGGCCAACCTGTTCGGCCTCGGCAACGCGGCCACGCCGCTGGGAATCAAGGCCATGGAGGAGCTCGACACCCTCAATGAAGACAAGGGGACCATCACCTTTGAAATGATGATCTTTATTGTCCTCAACACCGCCAGCATCCAGTTGATTCCCTTCTCCGTGATCGGAATCCTCGCCGCCTACGGCGCCAGGAATCCGGCGGAGGTCATGCTGCCCGTGCTGATCGCCACGGTTATTTCCGCCGTCACCGCGCTTCTGATTCTCTTTTCTTTCCGGAAGATCTTCAAATGATCCGTCAGCTTGAAACCCTTTCCCTGCTCATCGTCCCGCTGTTTCTTCTCTTTACGATCCTGTACGGAACCTTCAAAAAGGTCCGCGTTTATGACTCCTTTGTCGCCGGCGCGAAAGAAGGGCCGGGCATCATCCTGAACATCTTTCCCTATCTCCTGGCGATTTTCGTCGCCATCAAGGGGTTTCAGGCGTCGGGCGCCTTTGACTTCCTCCGGAACCTCTTTTACAACAGCCTCGCTTCGCTCGATCTCCCCCTCGAGGTGATCTCCATGGCGATCATCAAACCCCTCTCCGGCAGCGCCTCCACGGCGCTCTTTACCGACATTGTGAAAACCGCAGGGCCGGACTCGACGGCCGCGCGCTTGAGTGCCGTGATCATGGGCAGCGCGGAGACCACCTTTTATGTCCTGGCCGTTTACCTGGGGGCGGTGGGGATCCGGAAAACCCGCTACCTCGTGCCGGTGTGTCTGATGGCGGATTTCATCGGCATCGTGGTGGCCATCCTCGTGGTAAGGTGGATTTTCTGAGATGTGTCGACTCCTGGGCATCACGAATTTCAGCTACGCCAGGCATCAACGGCTCGTCGAGGGTTTCTGTGATCTCGCCCGCACCGGCAGAGTCATGGCGGGCGATCCTCCCGGCCATGGGGACGGCTGGGGGATGGCCCTCTTCCGGGACGGTCAATGGGAGGTTCACAAAAGCGGCGCAAACCTCATGGAAGAGCGGGACCGGGTCCTGAACCCTCTCCGTAGCGCGGGGACCTGCCCGGTGCTGATCCTTCACCTGCGCAAGGCGGCCTGGATCTCCAGTTCAACCGCCCGGCACGCCCATCCCTTCCAGCACGGAAACGTCGTCTTCGCCCACAATGGCACGGTCTACGCTTACCGGAGTATGATTCCAGACATTTCGGCGCCGGGCCTGGAGGAAGACGCCCTCGATACGGAGGTCTTTTTCCTCCATTTCTTGAGTGACCCTGCCCCGGATCTGGGGAAGGCCTTTCTCAAGACCGTCGCCCGGATCAAGAGAGAAGCCGACTTTTCCGCGCTCAACTGCCTTTTCAGCGACGGGAAAAAGCTCTTCGCTTACCGTGATTATTCGAGAGAACCGGATTACTACTCCCTCTTCAAAGCGTCGGCCGAGCGCTCCTGCTTTGTCTGCTCCGAACCTGTCGGCGGGCAGCTCGGCTGGGAGCCGATGGCCAGGGAAGAGCTGCTCGTGGTTTTGCCGTCGGAGTAAATGTTGTTTAAAAAAAGCCTCGGATTATGGTATCAGAGCGGCAAGAGAGTCTCAGACAAGAAGATCGATCATAGAATGATGGTTCAAGAAAGGGAATCGCTATCGTTATGAAGGCAAAGATTTTTCTGGCAATCGGATTGGTTTTTCTGCTGATGATCAGCGGCTGTTTCAAACCTCGCGTCCTGGTTCCGCCGAAGCCGGAAAGACAGGCGCCCGCAAAACCGCGTCCGCCGGAACCGGAGAAAAAGCTGCCGGAAAAGGGCCTGCCCTCGGGAAAACTCAATTATTCAAAACAGCTGCCCCCGGGTGAGCTTTCCCTGCGGAAGATCACCGACCCGGCCGAGATCCCCGATTTCACCGCAGCCTGTTCCGACCTTTCCGAGCTGGAAACGGCCGTCAACAACAGCCTCAACTATCTCGGAAAACCCTCGAGCCGACTGTTCTTCCCCTCCAACCAGATCTCGCACCGGCAGGTTGAAGACAGTCTGAAGGCCTTTGCCGGGCTGATCGCTTCCGGCGACAGCGCCGAGCAGCTCAATGCCCGCATCCGGGAACAGTTCGACGTCTATACCTCCGTGGGCTGCGATGATAAGGGAACCGTGCTCTTCACGGGCTACTACACGCCGATCTTTGAAGGCTCCAAGGAGCGTGGCGAACGCTTTAAATACCCCCTGTACGGCCAGCCCGAAGACCTGGTGAAAAACGCCGCCGGCGTCACCCTGGGAAGGCGGTCCGGCGACGGGGTGACGCCCTATCCGTCCCGTGCCGAGATTGAAGGTTCGGAGATGTTCAAGGGCAGGGAAATCATGTGGCTGGCAGATCCCTTCGAGGTCTATATCGTCCATGTGCAGGGCTCGGCCAGAATCCTTCAGCCCGACGGCACACTCATCGGGATCGGCTATGCCGCCAACAACGGCCACGAGTACCGGAGCATCGCCCAGAAGCTGGTCGATGACGGCAAGATACGAAAAGACCGGCTGAACCAGTCCTCGATGATCGCCTACTTCAAGGCTCACCCCGATGAGGTTGCGAATTACACCCGCCTGAACCCCCGATATGTCTTTTTCCAGATCACCGACGGCACGCCCAGGGGCTCCCTCAATGAACCGGTCATCCCGCTGCGTTCCATCGCCACGGACAAGGCGATCTATCCCAGGGGGGGGCTGACCTTTCTCTCCGCCATCCTTCCGCAGGCCGTCGGCGATGAGGTGTCCCAGGAGCCCTATTCGGGCTTTGCCCTGGATCAGGACACCGGCGGCGCGATCCGTGCGCCCGGCAGGTGCGATGTCTATATGGGCGTGGGCGAGGCGGCGGGAAAACTGGCAGGGCAGACCTATCGCGAAGGCCGCCTGTATTATCTGATCCTGAAGCCGGAATATCAAAGCAACGGCAGGGAAGATCAGCCCACTTTGGAGTAGCCTACCGGAAGGGATGCTCCCGCAAGCCGCCGCTCGGCAATCCGTCGGCCGGGCGGAAAAGGAATCTGCTGGGAGTGCTCGCCCTGTTGCTGTTTTTCAGGTGGATCGTCGCCTCCACAATGCTGACGCCGGGCAGCCAGGCGTTGAATCAACAGGCAAGCCGCCGTCTCTGTTTTCGGGCAAGAGGCAGGCTCCTCTGCCTTTGAGGCCTGCATCTCCTTTTCCCCTTAAAGCTCGAAGGAAATATTCGGATCAGCCGCCTGTGACCGTTTGATCATGAGCTTGCTTAAATCATACATAACCTTGAAAGGCTGGATATCGGTAATGCTGTCGACAAACCGCGCCTTGTCCAGGGCAATTTTCTCCGCGGTTTCTCCATTGGCAAGTCGTTCAAGAATTTCACGGTGATATTGTTCCGTGGCGCTCAGCGCGTACTGAAGATATTCTCTGACCTTTCCGTACACGATGCAGTTATGGCTCAGGACGGCCCGATTGGCCGGCAGGATGGCAAGTTTACGGATGCTGTTTACGTAATCCTCCAGGGATACGAAATAGTTCGGCCAGAAGGCATCCTTCTCGGGGACATAGAAACCGGTACAGTCTCCCACAACGAGGGTTCCCTCCGACCTTTCAAAAAGGCAGATGTGACAGGGTGAATGCCCCGGCGTCTCATAGATATCCCAGATAATCCCCTTGCCCAGGTCAATATGGTCCCCTTCCTTCACGCTGGAATCCAGTTCAAAGTGGTAATCGTTCAGGGCAGGCGGCAGATCGTCTATTTCATCCTTGGCCTTCATGAGCTGGGCGATGGCCGTATCCGCCAGGAGGTAATCGAAGAACAATTCCTTCTTTTTAAAAATCTTATCCGCGACTTTGCTGCCGATCAGCTTGATATGGGGCCAGATTCGTTTGAAATGGGGAATGCCGCCGATGTGGTCGGCATGGGAATGGGTCAGGGTGATATATTTGATCCTTTCGGGACTGATCCCCAGGGATCTGATCTGCTCCACGATGATCGGGAAGGTAGGGCCTGTCCCTCCCTCTATCAACATCCCGAACTCCCCCATCGACAGGAAGGCAGGGAAAGCCGGGGTTCCCAACTGATAAAAATTTTCTGTTAACGCAATGGGTGGATGCTTGATCGAACTCATTCTAAGATTTCCTCCTTTGTCCGGATGATGATAAATTCTGAACCTGCCTTGAGGTTCTCCTGGGCTATATTCTCCCTTCTTTTTCCCTCCTGCTTCTTTCATGGAATCAGGTTGCCGCCGACCCCAATTTTTTCAAAAAAAAAGCCGCGGGAGTGATGCTGCCCGCGGCTTCTCAGTCGGTTCCTTAACCAATCAGCTCGGGGGCAGAATATTCCCGCGGCTAAAAAAGCCAAAAAAGCTGAAGAAAAAGTAAAGGGATAGGGATTTTGTGTCCTTCACGGACTGACTCCAAGTTGATGTTCGGGTTCCTCTTATCATTTCCCGCTGCCATGTCAAGAAAAACTTCCCTGAAACCAAAAATCCAGGATTGGCCATTGCCGGAACGGAAGATTTACCGACCCCCATGGATGCCCGGCAGGGGGTCCTGATTGCTTGACAGAACAGATGCTCAAGACTATACGTCGGATACGCTCTCCGTTTCGAGAGGCGGTCGCCTGCGGCGAGAGGGAAATTCAGGGCGGGAAAGCCGGAAAAGATCCGCAACCATTTTGAAAACCCGGGAGGAGAGATGAGGAAGGCTGGGGAAAGACGGAGAGCTGATTGATGATTACCCGACCGGATCTATCCTTTTGGAATCCTGACCGACTGCAAAGCGAGAGCCTCATGGACAGGATTCTTGATTTCCTGGACTGTGGGATTCTTGCCATCGACGGGGAAGGAATCCTGGCGGCATGCAACAGCACTGCGCAACAGATGCTCGATGTTCCTCGGGAGGCGGTCGGCGCCCCTCTCGATTCCATCCCGCAGACAGCTGAACTGTGGGCTCTCAGCCATTCAGAAGACTCGGGAGACCAAAACCGGGACTGGCGGATTACCTGCCGCGGCCGAACCGTTGCAATCCGGGAATTTTCCGGACAGGACGGCGATCTCCCGGGGGAAAGGATTCTCCTGCTGCAGGACGTTACGGAACTGGATCAAATGCGGGGCGAATTGAAATCCCGGGAGAAGCTCAACAGGGAATTGGAGGGCATTATCGCCTCTTCCTATGATGGGATTCTCATCACCGACGGGGAGGGCAGGGTTCTCAAAATCAATGACTCCCTGCTGCGGATCACCGAACTGACCCGGGAACACTTTATGGATCACATAATGGAATCCCTGTACGAAAACGGACATTTTTCCGGCCAGTCCATTGAAAGCCTGGCCCGGCATGAAAAAAAGATTGTATCCGGCATTCAGAAAATCCGTACCGGGAAGGACGTCCTGGTTACCTCCACGCCTGTGTTGGATGATGACGGCAATGTTCTGCGAATGGTAACCAACGCCAGAGACCTGTCGGAGATCATCTCACTGCAGGAACAGCTTGCATCATCGCGGGAATTGAACACTCGCCTCCAGACAGAGGTCAACCGGATGCTTGAAGACGAGTGGCGTTCGCAGGGGATGATTACGGGCAATGCGGCCATGATCAAGATCCTTGAATTGTCTCGGAGGGTTGCCGGCAGTGAGGCCACCGTTCTCATTCAGGGAGAATCGGGAGTCGGCAAGGAAGTGCTTGCCAGATTAATCCATGTCTGGAGCCAACGGCCGGGGGCTTTCATCAAGATCAATTGCGGCGCCATCCCCCAGCACCTCCTGGAATCGGAGCTCTTCGGCTATAATCGCGGCGCATTTACCGGAGCGAACAGGGAAGGAAAACCCGGCATTTTCGAACTGGCTGCCGACGGAACCCTGTTCCTGGATGAAATCGAAGATCTGCCGTTGAATCTTCAGGTCAAATTTCTCCAGGTCATCCAGGATCGGGCCTTTATCCGACTGGGGGGCACAAAGCTCATCAAGGTGAACGTCCGCCTGATCGCCGCCAGCAACCGGGAATTGAGCCGGCTGGTTGCCGAGCACCAGTTCCGGGAAGATCTCTTTTACCGCCTGAACGTCATTCCAATCACCATTCCTCCTCTTCGGAAGCGGACGGAGGACATTCCCCTGCTGGTGGATCATTTCCTCAACCACTACAACCAAAAATACGGGGGCAAAAAATTTCTGACTCCGGCCCTGCTCGAGAAATTCAGAAACCATGACTGGCCGGGTAATATCCGGGAATTGAAGAACAGCATTGAACGGTTGGTGGTAACCTGTTCGGGCAACCTGATCAACGGCGACTGGCTGGAAACAAAACCGGACGGCTCCTTTTCCGCTCCGGCCGGCGCGCCGGCGGAACCCAAGGGCGGCCAAGGGGAGGAAACATTTTCCACCCTGAAAGAAGTCCTGGAAAGCGTCGAAAAAGATATTTTATCCAAGGCATTGAAAGTACACAAGAATTCAAGGAAGATCGGCCGTGTCCTGGGAATCTCACATACCGCGGTCTTGAAAAAAATTCGAAAATATTCTCTCCAGTGAATCCCCTCCTCTGATACAGCCGGAAGCGAAACGTTCCACTGGAACGATAAATTTCCATCCGATGCGCCTCCCGGAAACCTATCGTTCCATTTTTCCGTAAGCCCCCGTCATCAAGGATCAGCGTAAACCACTTGATTTCGGTGACTTGCATAATATTTTCCCTCTTGATCTCGCCAAAAGGTCCGTGAAGCCCCCGGAACACATTTCAGCCTGTCCTGGAGTGGGGAAATGCCTTCTTCAAATCCTTCCCTCCCCTGGCAGCGCCGCGTTAATCCATCTATATTACTTCATTATTTTCAGCTTGTTCTTCCGCTGCCGCCTTTTCGATGCGATGCGGCGGGCCTTTGATCCGCCCTGGCAACATTATTGCCTTATCCGGATGACATCTAGGATGTAATTGTATTGTAACCAAAATCCAAGGGAGGAGTCGTTCATGGGAAAGTTATATCCGGAAGAATTTTACAACTCAGTAGACTATTTCATTGACAGGCATATCCGGGAGGGACGCGGCGACAAGGTCTGCGCGATTACGGATCAGGGAAACTTTACCTACGGCCAGATGCAGAAGATGACCAACAAGATGGCCAACCTGTTCCGTAAACTGGAAATCAAGGTCGGCGAGAGAATCATCATGCTCGTCCTCGATTCGCCCTGGTTTTTCTCCACGTTCTGGGGGGCGGTCCGGATGGGCGCCGTTCCCGTTCCTTCCAACACCATGCTCACGTCCGACGATTACGAGTATTACCTCAATGACAGCCAGGCCGTGGCCCTCGTGATTTCGGAAAGGCTTCTGCCGGTCATCAAGGCGATTGAAGGCGAACTTCCCTTTCTGAGGGACATTCTTGTCGTTTCCGACAACGGCGAGTTTCAGCCCCCCTACAGCCAGATCTACGCCGCCGCCGCGGAGGAGGCGGAAACCGTCTTTGCCACCAAAGACGATATCGCCTTCTGGCTCTATACCTCCGGGACCACCGGCGGTCCGAAGGGCGCCGTCCATTCCCAGTCCGACATGCAGTACTGCGCCGACACCTACGGGAAGCATATTCTCAATCTTCAGGAAAACGACATCGTCTATTCGGCTGCCCGACTCTTTTTCGCCTACGGCATCGGAAACGGCATGTTCTACCCCTTAAGCATCGGCGGGGCATCGATCCTCAACCCCGATCCCCCCACCCCGGCCCATGCCTTCCGGCTGATCAGCCAGTACAAGGCAACCCTCTTCTTCGGCATTCCGACCCTTTTCGGGCAGATGCTGGAGTACAAGGCGAAACAGGACAAAGAAAGCGGCGCAGCACCAGACCCCAAAGTGCATGAGCTTGCAACCGTCCGGGCCTGCCCGTCCGCCGGCGAGGCCCTTCCTCCCGATCTTTATACCAAATTCAGGGAACGCTTCGGCGTGGAGATTCTCGATGGTCCGGGATCGACGGAAATGCTTCACATCTATGTTTCCAACCGCATCGGAGACGTCAAGCCGGGCTCCAGCGGAAAGCCGGTTCCCGGCTATGAAGCCAAGGTGGTCGACGATGAAGGCCAGGAACTTCCTGTGGGAGAGATCGGAACCCTCTGGGCGAAGGGAGGCAGCTCCCTCCGGTACTACTGGCGGAAGCGGGAGAAAACCGCCAACACGATCATCGGCCAATGGATCAATACGGGAGACAAGTATTACAAGGATGCCGAAGGGTACTTCTGGCCGTCGGGCCGAGCCGACGATATGCTGAAAGTCGGCGGCATCTGGGTGTCGCCGCTGGAAGTGGAAAACTGCCTGCGCGAGCATGAAGCCGTGCTGGAATGCGCCGTGATCGGAGCGGAAGACGACAAGAACCTGGTCAAACCCAAAGCCTTCATCGTCCTGAAGCAGGGCGTCGCCCCGTCCGGAGACCTCGAAAAGGAACTGAAACAGTGGGTTCTCGACCGGCTCGCCAAATTCAAATATCCCCGCTGGATTGTGTTCATGGATGAACTTCCCAAGACGGCAACGGGAAAGATTCAGCGTTTCAAGCTTCGCTGACGAGGTTGCAGAAACCGCTTGATGGGAATGAAGAGGGGCCGCCTCCAGCGAGGCGGCCCCTCTCTTTTGCATACTGGGGAAAAGAAAAGCGCCCCGACGGACGAACCGCCGAGGCGCCTGACTTAAGGATTCGTAGAAGATGGAACCTCCGCCTAGAAGGTGAGATCCAGTCTGTGCAGCAGCAGGTAGGTGTCGTCCACGTTGTTATCCTCGTCGGCCCCTTTCCAGTAATCGCCGGCCCACAGATAACCGACGCCCACCGTATAGGTGAGGTTGTCGTAAATCTTGTAAGCCGCCGTCAGATCCACTTCCCAACCTAAGTCACGATCCTTGTAGTCAACCGCATTGGCGCCAAATTGATTGTTTGATTTCTCGTCCGCCAGCGCGTAAGAGACGGCAGCCCTGATGTCCAGTTTCGGCAGCGGTTTGTACCCCCCGTAAACCTGGAACAGATGGGCGTTGGTCATGGATTCTCCGCCCATGGCGTCACCGGAACGATCGTAGGTATTGTTTCCGTAACCCAGCGGACCAATCCATTTGTTGGTGTATTCATTCCAGAGGATCAGGCAGGGATTGAAACTGCGACCGCCGGCGGTGCCTTTGGTAACATCGCCATCATCCGCATCCTGGCCGTCCACCCAGGCATACATGCCGCCGACGTAGGCCGGACCGATATCGGCCTTGGCATGAAGATAGGCGTCCCATCCCTCCACATCGACATCGTCTCTGTTCGCTTCCCCTTCATAATTCGCCGCTTTTCCGATCACGTAATTGATTTCGCCTTCAACAAAGACCGGGCCGAAAGTGGCCTGGAAATAAGGGGCGAAAGCCCAGACATTCGATTTGTAATAACCGCCGAGGGGATTCGTTGCCGCAGGAGCGGTGCCACTCCTCGATGAATCATTCTGGTAGGCGATTTTTAAGCCGGCGATGCCGCTTTTCCATTTATAGCGGCCGTAAACATGAATCCGGTCGTTGTCGGCATCCGCCTGTACCACCTGGCCTTTTGACGGATCCCAGTATTCGGCAAATTTCTCGTAGATCACACCGGCGTCGAAGGAACCGAAATCCTTGCTGTACCAGATCTGGTCCGACTCGACGTCGTTGTTCGCGAAGATTGTTCCCCAGGCGGCGCTGTTTGCCCGGCCGACCCGGAATTTTCCGAAGGGTACCGCAAAGTCGACCCAGGCGCGGTCGAAGCTGATGTTCTGTTCGTCATAAGTATCCGTGTTGTGGGTATACTCGCCGCCATAGGCGCCGAACTGACCCCAACGGCCTTCCAGGGCATCGAACCGGGTGTTCAGAGTCAACCCTTCGGCGATCTTGAGTTCCATCCCCATTCTCAGCCTCTGGGCGTACAGTGAGGCGGTGGTGGCATCATCCTTGTCTCCCAGCCCCCAGTTATTCGCCGAAGTGCCGAGGGCATAATAGGAGCCGCTGAACTTGACATCCGCGGCAGAGGCGCTCAGGGCAAACCCGGCAACCATCGCAGCGGCAAGTAAGACAACCCAAAATCTTCTCATTCTTTCCCCTCCTGAAAAAAAATGTTCTGTTGCGGTTTTGATTTTCCCTTGGGCATTGGAAAAATCCTGCCTGATTCGTTACCGTCGATCTCTTCCCTTCCGACCGCCCTCAACACTGTTCAGACCGTCCGGTGGCGCCGGATGGCTCGGGATTCTCGAGTGTTCCATCCAGCTCTTTTTGCCCCTCGCACCTCCTTCCCCTTATTTCGTTCCCCTCTTAAAACACCGTTCCGCCTTCATAAGAACGATCATCTGCCATGACTCAAGGGTCACGACCCGACTCAGCCAGCCTGAGCATAAATCTCAACACGCCCTGAACCGGGAAGTCCCTAAAAAGGATAAAATGCGGTCAGACGTAGCAAAAAAACGACTTCCAAGTCGTCCCTGCCACCTGGAAGTCGTTCAAGCATCAAGAATGCCAACACCTTCACCCATTTACATGGACGGCATCTTGAAGAAGCCGGCATCCACGGCCAACTGCATCAGCTGGCGCGTTTTTTCCGGCCCCATTTCATTCATCATCTGGAAGGGCCCTTTCGGCCAGGCAAGAGAGGTGCGAACTCCGAGGTCAAGATCCTCAACGGAGACCACCTTCTTGGCGATCAAGTGCTGGGAAATGCAGAAGATGGAGCCCAGCAGAAGGTCCCCCACAACCTTGCGCGCAGCAGGGTCTTCCAAAACGGGACCATCAGCCAGATCCCATTCCAATTTCTGTTCAAAACTTTTCTTCAGAAATTCCGGAACCGGCGGATACCCGACATCCGTATTGGCCAGGTACTCTCCCATGGAAACTCCGGCATGATAGCACGTGCCAAGGCCCGCTCCTTTCTGCACCCACATGATCCCGAATTTCAGTCCCAGATACTCCTGGGAGATGCTCTCCAGCGTCGCGATATTGTACTTGTCGCCCGCAAAGGAATCGAGAACTAAGTAGGCTGCAATAAAAACGGGGTTAACGGCGAATCCCGGAAAGTCCCTGACGGTAATCGGCACCTTTTTATTCCCCTTCGCAAAGGCCATGAGCGCCTCGTAGGTCTCATCGCTGGTCGCTTTCTGACGGATGACCTCGACCAGGCGATTGACATTGGCCGGGAAGAAATAGTGCAGACCTGCCGTCCGTGCCGGATTGTCGACCTTCTGCATCAGCGTTTCAATGGGGAACGTCGACGTATTGCTCACGATAATGGTGTCCTTGGGAACCACCTTGGAAATTTCTTCAAAGCACTGGATCTTCAAATCGATATTTTCAACCACCGCCTCGATAATCAGGTCGCACACGGCCAAATCGGCGAAACTGGACGTACCGGTAATCGCTCCGCAAATCTTGTCCGCTTCCTCCTGGGTCGCCTTCCCCTGCTGCACCCTCTTGGCCATGGCCTTGGCCACGAACCTGTCATACATGGCTTTAACCAAGTCGTCGTTTAATTCCTTGAAGACAACCTTATATCCACTCATTGCGGCATTGAGACCGATGGCGGCCCCCATCACACCGAAACCGACGACGCCCACTGTCTTGACTTCCTTCATTCCGCTCCTCCTTTACCTTTTTCAAAGGGCCAAAGGCCCTCAGAAGTTCGCTCACAAGCTGCGTGTTTAGAAACCCTTTCCCAGCAGGCTCCGGGCAATGACGATCCGCTGGATCTCGTTTGTTCCTTCGTAAATCTGTTGAACTTTGGCATCCCGGAACATTCTTTCCACCGGGTACTGCTTGGTGTAGCCATATTCCCCCAGCACCTGGATCGCGCCGCCGATCACTTCCATCGCCAGATCGGAGGCATAGGCCTTGGCGCATGCTGAATACCTGCCCCGGTCCGGATCATGGCGGTCGTATTTGTCCGCGGCCATATAGGTCAGGTAACGGGCGGCCTCCGTTTTCATTTCCATATCGGCCAGCTTCATCTGGATGCCCTGACGTCTGCCGATCGGTTTGCCGTTTTCCAGATGTTCACGGGCAAACTGCACCGCACAGTCCAGGGCGCCCTGCGCCATCCCGAGTGCCTGCGCGGCAATGCTGGTTCTCGTTTTGTCGAGGACCTGCATGGCGATTTTAAAGCCGTCCCCTTCCTTCCCCAGCAGGTTTCTTACCGGAACCCGGAAGTCTTCGAGGAACAGTTCGGTCGTTGTCGAACCCTTGATTCCGATTTTATGCTCCAGTTTGCTGACGACCCATCCCGGCCCCTTCTCCGCCACCAGGCAGGAGACCTTCTTTTCCTTGGTAGCGGGATCCACTGTCTTTACAAACAGGGTCATCACTTCGGCGATATCCCCGTAAGTAATAAATCGCTTGGATCCCGTAACCACATAGTCATCCCCATCCCGTACGGCGGTCGTCTGCAGACTGGCCACGTCTGAACCGGCGTCAGGCTCGGTCAGCCCATAGGCCGCCAGCGTTTTGCCGTTGGCCAGGTCGGGCAGGAACCGCTGTTTCTGCTCCTCCGTTCCGGCAATGGTAATCGCCGCGGACCCCAGGCACTGACCGCTCAGCATCATGGCCACGCTGCAACTCGCTTTGGATATTTCTTCCACAGCAATGGCCATGGGCAGGGCCTTGCCCCCGGTCCCGCCGTATTCCGAGGGAAAAGGGATGGCAAGGATTCTGTTTTCCGCAAAAGCTTCCTTGATATCCCAGGGATAGCCACCGACTTCATCGAGTTCCCCAGCCCTTGGCGCCACTTTTTCCTGCACCAGCCTCTGCACTTTTTCCTTTAGCAATAAAAGATCTTGATCCAGTTCGAAGTCCAAGTGCTCACCCCCTTAAAGGTTGATTGCTTAAAAAAGAGTAACAAACAGTTGCATCCATACCCACATCCATACCCGAAGGACGCGACTTTGCCGGAAACTGCGGAGAGAGGATGAAAGCGCGCCTTCTCAAGAAGGCGCGCTGAGATGCCCCTATCGTCAATTCTCCATGTTTACTGTTCGCACTCTTTGCACTCCTGACCAACCATGCATTTCCTTATCCTTTCCGCAACCCGGCCGACGGTTTGGACACAAAACCCATCTGCCCGCAGCTTGATCGGATTCTAACCCCTTGCGTCCGCCCAGCCGTGCTTTTTTCAGTGAAAAGCAGGTAAGTCTCTTAAGCCTTTTCAAAGCAGAAGAAGACTCTCTGGATCACGTTGTCTTCCCCCTTTTTGCCGTCAAAGGGCAGCGGATCCACCGGGAAAACCACCAGCTTCACTTCGTCGCCCACCTTCAGCGCGTCCATCGGACAGTCCTTGATCCGGGTGAAAATCGTCATCACCCCCCCAAGATCGACCATGGCGTGAACCAGCGGCGTTTCAAAGCCGATCGGAACGCCCACTTCTTCATAAGTCACACTGAGAGCCTTGCCCCTGGTGGGGAGATCCACCCATTCCAGGTTTTCCGATAAGCATTCAGGGCAGATCACACCACGGGGAGGGAACGACATAGTCCCACAGTCCTTGCACTTGGTGGTCGTCAGTCTCCCTTCCTTCAGGTTTTCGAAAAAGGGGTAAATCCGGGTGAACTGCTTGCCCTGTAGAGGCCACATATCCATCGAAGCTGCATATTTGCCGTCTGTGATACTCATTATTCCATGTCCCTCCCGTAAATTAGAACTGTATGTGCAGAGATCAAGCCGCTCAGATTATGGGTCAGACCGATTCTGGCTCCCTCCACCTGCTTCACGGCATCGCCCCTTAACTGGTGCATGATTTCAATGCCCTGGCGGATGCCGGTTCCCCCGAAGGGATGTCCACAGGCCAGCAGCCCTCCATCGGTATTAACGGGCACCTGGCCGCCGAAGTCGGATTTTCCTTCCTGGGTGAAGGGTCCGCCCTCGCCCTTCTTGCAGAAACCGAGTTCCTCCACCTCAACGATTTCCGAAATGGTGAAGCAGTCATGGGTCTGGGCCACATCGATATCCTGAGGGGTCACCCTGGCGTGCTTATAGGCCTGTTCGCCTACAATCCTCAAGGTATCCCACGTTGACCAGACGCCGTTGTTGAAATTGGCCGACATCTGGTGCTGGGTCCCCTGCGGGATTCCCCGGATATAAACAAGGGGCTTGTCGGTCAGATCCTTGGCCTTTTCCTCGCAGGCAAGGATAATGGCCGCCGAGCCGTCCGTCACGGGACAGCAGTCCGTCAATTTCAGCGGACGGACGATCGTCCTGGAGCTCATCGCCTCTTCCAGGGTAATCGCTTTCTGCATCTGACCCTTTTTGTTGTTCAGCCCGTTGCGGCGGTTCTTGACCGCTACCATGGCCAGCTGCTCTTCGGTCGTGCCGTAGAGTTTCATGTGCTGCTGGGCGACGGTGGCGAAGGCCGGAGGCGGCAGCCCCATCCCGTTTGTGCAGTCAAATTCATGGTCGCAGGTTCCCAACTCGCTGAAGGGAATTTCCCAGCGCTGGGGCATATAAAGCTTTTCCACGCCCACAACCATGACTACGTCCGCCTTGCCGCTGCGAATCATCGCGTCCGCAACGATTATGCCGGTGCTGCCCGTGGCGCACAGCAGTTCGACCCGGCAGCAGAGGTTGACAGGCTTGATGCCCAGACATTCCGCCGCCTGCGGCGCCAGGTGGGTCTGAAAAGAGCAGCGCTCCGTATGGCATGCGCCCACGATAAACCCATCAATATCCTTATTTT
>CAZKRB010000049.1:0-24343 GCA_964555065.1 uncultured Syntrophus sp. | reverse complement strand
GTCGTATTCAAGAATAGGAAATGTCATATTTATAAATCCTTGGTATAGCCCAACAGTGTAATAGACGGAAAATGTTCCACCATAACAGGACATATAGATGGAAAGATTTTCCACTTATTGGGATATTGAATAATGAAACGTGGAAAATCAGTGTATTGTTATTCCTCTTATTACAAAACTGCGTGTCAAATTCCGCTTATTGCGTTATTCAAGTATCAGAAATGGAAAATAAACTGATGGATCAAATAAAAAAGGTTCTTCGGTATTCACTGTCCCGCACTCGGTAGGAGGAAGAAATAATTCAGCCAAGTATCCATTAGCGATTCACGCCACAATTGAATCCCAGCAGCTTCCGGGATGCCTCATCCGCTCCGTCACCTCGCACGGGCATGTGCCTTCAGCAGCGCCTCCATCATCTCCGGCGCCACCTTTTTTCGGAAAAGCGGTTCGGCCGTCTCCCGGACGGGCCGTCCCTCCTCCCGGAACAGAATCCCAATGGGGATGCGGTCTCCCCAGGTCCAGGCAAGCTCCATGGCTTCCCAACGGTCCTTGCCGGGAGCGTCCAGGTGATACACCCGTTGCCGGTAATAGGCAAAGGTGTTGATCCTGTTGAAGGTGACGCAGGGCTGAAGGATGTCCACGACGGCCGTTCCCCGGAAACGGATGGCCTCTTTCAGGAGTTCCTTCAGGTGTTCCGGGTCGCCGGCAAATCCCCGGGCCACAAAGGGGGCGCCGACGGCGATGGCCAGCGCCAGGGGATTCAGGGGCTCGTTTTCATTGCCCCGCGGATCGAGCATGTTTGCCGTGTTGCGGTCAGTGGTGGGAGAACTCTGCCCCTTGGTCAGGCCATAGACCTGGTTGTTGCAGGTGAGGATCGTGAGATCGAGATTCTTCCGCAGGGTGTGCAGGAAGTGATTCCCCCCTTCCCCGTAATTGCAGCCGTCGCCGGAAACCACAATGACCGTCAGCTCCGGCCGGGCCAGTTTGATTCCCACGGCCGGCGGCATCGCCCGGCCATGGAGTCCGTTGAAATAATTCACCTCCAGATACTGGGGCATCTTGGCCGCCTGCCCGATTCCGGAGGTGAGCACCACCTCTTTTGGAGAAAGGGTCAATTCCGCCAGGGCTTTTTCCAGGGTGTCGCGAATGGGGAAATCCCCGCAACCGGGACACCAGGCCATCTCATTGCGGTCGATCATTTTCCACCTCCCGATTCGGATTCGGACAGCTTTTTCCTGACTTCTTCATAGAGCTCCCTCACGGAAAAACAGAGGCCGTTGTATTTCAGGATGGCGCTGTCCACGGTTAAAGACAGCTCCCGTTTCAGAAGCCCGGTGAACTGTCCTGTGGCGTTGTTTTCGATGACCAGCAGGCGCTTTCCCGCCAGGGGGAGACCTTCGATCATCGCCGGAGTCAGGGGGTAAACCTGGGAAAAGTGCAGGGCGGCCAGGGAGTTCCCTTCGGACTGCAGGCGGGCCGCCGTTTCCTCCACGATCTCCTTGTTGGAACCCCAACTGATGAGATAAACCGCGGCCTCCCGGTCGCCGAAGAGCGTGGGGTGGATCGCCTCGGCTTCCAGCAGGCGCCCCTTCTTCAGGCGTTTGTCCATCATCCGGACCCTCAGGTCCAGATCTTCCGTAATTTTCCCATCTTCCGTATGCTCGTCGGAATCCACCTGGACCAGGGCATCGCTGAGGCCGGGATAGGTCAGGGGCGACAGGCCGTCAGGCGTCAAGGCATAGCGGCGGTAGGACGCATCGAAAACCTCGCAGGTCCGAAAAGACACGGACAGGTCGGGGCGGCTCTCCAGGAGCTGGATGGAGTCCGCCAGATACTGATCCGTCAGGATAAAGACGGGAACCTGGTACCGGTCCGCCAGATCGAACGCCCGGCGGCCCAGGTCAATCGCCTCGGCGAGGGAACCGGGCGCGTAGAGAAGGCGGGGGAATTCACCGTGCCCGGCGTGGAGGATGAAATTCAGGTCGCCCTGCTCGGTGCGGGTCGGCAGTCCCGTGGACGGTCCCGGACGCTGGGCCACCACGACCACCACGGGCGTCTCGGTCATGCCCGCCAGGGAAACCCCTTCGGTCATCAGGGCGAAGCCGCCGCCCGAGGTGGCCACCATGGACCGCAGCCCGGCATAGGAAGCCCCCAGGGCCATGTTGATGGCGGAGATTTCGTCCTCGGCCTGCTCAAAATGGACGGGCATCTCCAGGGCGGCCCGGGCCAGATACATCTGCAGGGAGGTCGCCGGGGTCATGGGATAGCCGGCGGCAAACTGGCAGCCTCCCAGGAGGGCGCCGAACCCCAGGGCGGCATTGCCATCGAATTTGAAGAAGTCCCCCGCCCGGGGGGAAAGAACAAACCGGTCGGCCATTCCCCAGCGTTCCGCAAAGGCCATCCCGGCTGCCAGCGCATCCCGCTCCTCCCCTTCCCCCACTTCCCCGCTCAAGGCTTCGGAGGTCACCCCGAGCACCCTGAGGAGCAGTCCCACGAGCAGGTCATTGCTCATCTTCACGTTGCGAAACTGTTCCTTCGCACCTTTTTCCAATTCCCGCACCTGGGCGGAAGAGACCAGGATTCCCCGGGCGCTTAAACCCGTCCCGTGCAGCCTCTCCGTCTCTTCATCCAGGGCGACTGCCACATCCCAGGGCTCACCGCTCAGGGCATGGACGGGCCTCTCCGCCACCCGGAAGAGATGTTCATTGTGCCCTCCCCGAATCCGGGACATGTAGAACTTGGTCGCGAAGAAAGGATAACCCAGCCGGAAGAGGAGATCTACGAACTGGTTTTCGATGGATGCCAGCCCCTGTCCGGCCTGCCCACCGATTAAAAGATTGCATTCCATAAGCGCCTCCTGCAAACAAACTCAAGGATTCTGCTTCTGTCCTCCGTTGGAACGGCTCCTTGCCGTTGGCCATGGGAATCCGGAAGATCGAAAGCATGCCGGGTTTGCCAACTTTCCCAACCATTGAAACACAACTGTTCGTTGTGCCCCCTCCGGATCCGGGACAGGTAGAAGTTGGTCACGGAGAAAGGACAACCCCGCCGGAAGAGGAGATCCGTGAGCCGGGTTTCGATGGATGCCAGCCCCTGTCCGGCCTGCCCACCGATTAAAAGATTGCATTCCATCTGGTGATGGAATGGGTATGAAGACAATACCAAAAGGAAAAAATCTTCAACGGTTAGGTAGAGTTTACCATGATCGGCCGCCCGTTGTACAGCGTCAACTTGGGGATGGAATCGGAAGCGTCCTTCAGGCTTGTATTGCTTTTCCGCTTGACGGGCATTATATTTCTTCCGTCGGGAGCATCCTCACTATCGGATCGGGACGAACGCCGGGCGCAGGCCTGCCCTTGCGGATGGGGAGAAACCGGGCCTCCGATCCCAATGGGAACAGCGGTGGCGGTTTTGCCCCCACGGATGTGCAGCAGCCTGTCACCTCGCCAGGGCAGAGTGCACTGAGCCGGAAAAGGGGAATCGCCTCGCACCGGCAAGAGATCGAACAAGATCAAGGAAAATGCATGAAGAAATATCCCGCCGTCTTCCTGGACCGTGACGGTACGCTCAACGAAGAAGTCGGCTATCTTGACCGCCTCGAACGGCTGAGACTTTTCCCGGACGCCGGCCGGGCCATCCGCCTGATCAATTTAAGCGGCATGATGGCCGTCGTCGCCACCAACCAGTCCGGCATTGCCCGCGGCTATTTTACGGAAGCCGTCGTCGAAATGCTCCATGCCCACATTCAGAGGCTTTTGAACGCCGAGAGGGCGCGAATCGACCGCTTCTACTACTGCCCCCATCATCCCACCGAGGGTCTGGGCCGCTACCGGAAGGCCTGCGCCTGCCGGAAACCGGGAGCCGGCATGCTTCTGCGGGCCGCGGAAGAGATGGACCTGGATCTTTCCCGCTCCTACCTGATCGGCGACATGGCCACGGATATCGAGGCCGCCGCCAACGCCGGGGTCCGATCCATCCTCATCCGGAACGGTTCTCCTGCGGAGGGGGTTCCGGGCGTCCCAGCCACGGGCGGCACCGGGATCGGCAGGCCGGACGGGGTCGCCGGCAGCCTGCTGGAGGCCGTTCGCTGGATTCTGCAGGACCGGATATCGTGAATATCCTGATCGTCAAATTAAGCGCCGTGGGCGATGTGATCCACACCCTTCCCTCCCTTGCCGCGCTTCGCCGCCGCTTCCCCGAGGCCCACATTTCCTGGGTGGTGGAAGAGGCCGCCGCCGACCTGCTTCGGGATCATCCCTGCCTGGACCGGCTGATCGTCTCCGGACGGAAGCGCTGGGTGAAAGCGCTGCGGAAGGGCCGGTTCGCCGAAGTCCGGAAGGAGGCCGGGGCGTTTCTTGCCGAGCTTCGCAGCCGGCGGTACGATCTGGCCATCGATTTTCACGGCCTCTTCAAAAGCGCCGTCGTCACCCTCCTTTGCGGCGCGCCCCGGCGGCTGGGATATGACAGTCTGCAGGAGCTCAGCGGCCTGTTCTACAACGAAAAAATCCCCGAAGACCTGACGCGCCATGCCGTCGACCGCTACCTGGACTTCCCCCGCCATCTGGGAGCAGTCCCTGAGCAAGTGGAATTCCCCCTGGGGATCGGGGAAGCTCAGCATCGGCGGGTGGAGCAGCTGCTGGCGGAACATGCTCTCGGGGAGGGTAAAAATCTGATCGCCATCAACACCGTGGCGCTCTGGGAAACCAAGCTCTGGGACGATGAAAAATTCGCCCGCCTGGGAGACCGGATTGTCCGGGAACTGAAGGCGCCCGTGGTCTTCACTGGAAGCGATCCCGGTCCCCTCGCCGGCATCCTGGCCCGGATGACCGCCCCCGCCGTCAATTTCGGCGGGAAGACCTCCCTGAGAGAGCTGGCTCATCTCTACCGGCGGGCGAGACTGCTGATCACGACCGATTCCGGCCCCATGCACCTGGCAGCGGCGGTGGGGACGCCGGTCGTCGCGCTCTTCGGCCCCACCGATCCCATCCGAACCGGTCCCTACGGGAATGGACACCGCGTGGTGCGCAAGGGCCTGGCGTGCAGCCCCTGTTTCCGGAAACACTGCAAATCGCCCCTCTGCATGGAGGCCATCACCGTGGACGAGGTCTTTGACACGGTTAAGGTAGTCCTGGGAAATCCCCCTTCCGGGGACGGCCCTGCCGCAAGAAAGGAATTCAAGAAAACATGACGATCGGGAAAGAGCTGCAGGAAATCCTGGTCTGCCCCCAGTGCAGGGGACGGCTCGAGTTGACACAACAGGGAGACGCCTTGATCTGCGCCGCCTGCCGGCTCCACTTTGAAATCCGCGGGGACATCCCCATCCTGCTGATCGACGAGGCACTTAAACGGGGAGACGATCCGGGAAGTTCCTCCGGACGGGCCTCCTGATCCCATTTCCGGACGATAGATCAAGGCGGTGGATCATAGAAATTCATTGACAAAATTCGGGGAATCCATCAGTATTTTGCACCAAATAAAAGAAAGGCAGACCGTATGCTCTGCCGAAGGAGAAAAACCATGTTTGCAGTTTCAGAAAAGGCCGGGGAGATGATCCAGGCGTTCTTGAAGAACGTTGAAGAAGTCCACCCCATCAGGCTCATGTTGACCGAGGGCGGCTGATCCGGTCCCTCACTGGGAATGGCTCTGGATGAGCCAAGGGACGGCGATGAACAGTTTCAGGAACAGGGGATTACCTTCCTGATGTCCAAAGAACTCTACGAGCAGGCCAAGCCTGTCTATGTCGACTACATTCAAACCGAATCAGGATCGGGATTCCAAGTAAGTTCCGCCCTGGATTCCGGTGACTGCTGCGGATCCTGCAGCTGCTGAAAAGATGAATTCCGGAGGGGGCCGACGGCTGTGGACGCAAGGCCCTTTCCGGAAAACAAAAAGGTAACATCAAGCATGACCAGGGAACCTGACGATGCCAAGGAAGCCCTTCGAAAGCAAGCGGAAGATCTGCTGAACGCCGGGAACTGCGGAAAAGCGGCGGCGCTATACGGCCGCCTGGCCGAGCAATATCCCGGGGACGCTTCCTTCCTCCTGGCTCAGGCTTGGGCCTATCTGGACAATGGGCAGCGCCGCGAGGCCATTGCCTGTTTTGAACGGCTCCTCGCCGAAGAACTGAAGCGGGAGGTGTTCACCGGCTTTGCCTTCGACGAGCTGGTCCGGCTCTTTAAGGAAGACCGGCAGCATGACCGCCTCGTTTCGATCTGCAGACAGGCGGTGGCAGCGCAGCCGGACGACCTCCCCCTGCTGAGGGAACTGGGGGTCTCCCTCCTGCTGGCAGGCCGATCCACAGAGGCGGTGGAGGTTTTCGAAAAGGTTGCCGCCATGGAACCCGATGCCCCGGAGCTCTTCTGCCTCCTCGGGGATGCCCTCCTTGCCGCCGGGCGGGTCACGGCCGGTGAAGAGGCCTATCAGCAGGCTGTCGCCCTTGACCCGGAAGAAGCCCCCCATTTCTACCAGCGCCTGGCCAATGCCTTGGCGGACCTGGGGGATCTGGACCGGGCGGAAGCCATGCTGAACCGGAGCCTGGCGGTCCGCGCCGATGATCCCCTCTGCCTGATCGGCCTGGCGGAACTCCAGGTCCGGCAGGAGCGCTGCGACGAAGCAAAGAAAACCACCGAAGCCGCTGCTGCTTTCAACCCCCGATTCGCTGCGAGCTACTACAACCGCCTGGCGCGCGCCCTGGCCGAAGCCGACCGCCATGCCGAGGCCGTTGAAATTTTTGAACGCGCCATCGCCCTGGAAAAGGGCAATGCCTTTTTCTATCTCTACCAGGCGGCATCCTACGAGAAGCTGAACCAGCCGGATCAGGCGGAGAAAGCCCGCCGCAAGGCCGAAAGCCTCTCCCCCCGGCGGGACAAGTAAGGCCCCCCCGTCTCATTCTCTCCTTTTCCCGTCCCGGACCAGAAGCGCATCCCGCAGGGCACAGGCTCAGCGATTTAAAATCAAATCTCAATTCCTTTTATCAGACAGATACCTGGGAGTTACTTAAGATAGGACTCAAAGTGACGAGGCCGGCACGCCATGGCATAGCGTGCGCAGCCTCCATGCTCGCCAAGGCACAGGGAGTTTCTGCAAAGAGAGAGGAATCAGGCCCGTCCCATCTTCTTCAAACTCTCCACCAGCGTATAGTAGAAGACCTTGTTTTCCTGCACTCCCCGTCGAATGATGGCCCCCAGGTCGGCAAGATCACGGGCGCTGACGACCAGGTTGACGCTGCGGTAGAAGGCGGCCATGCTGTCCATCGTGCGGTAGGAATCACCGACCAGGGCGACGTAGATCCGCCGGCGGGTGGGCATGTCGAGCAGTTCGAGAGCCCCCAGCAGTTCGGAAACCCCCTGTCCCCCTTCGAAGCGGTCACTGAGAAGCAGCACATCAAAGGCATGAAACCGCATTTTTTTGAGGGCGTCCCGGGCAGAGTCCGCCTCCTTCACGGAATAGCCCAGGGACTGCAGGTCCTGAACCATCTTCTCCCTTGTTGCCGGGTCGGATTCACAGATCAGCGCCGTTTCCCCCTGCTCCATCACAAAATCAAATGGCCGATCCGAGGCGTCATAGGCATCACTGGCCACCTCATTCATCACCGTTTTGCCTTCATCCATACTCTCTTCCTTTCCTGTTTTTCTCCCCCCGTCGACAGCGGATTGACACCCCGGATCATGACGGGCTCCCGACGGCACGGCAGAGGTGCCGACAACGAAGCATTCCGCTTTTCCAGACTCGGTATCCATTGATGATGGATCGGGAGAAATGAAGTATTTTTCCAGCGGCTTTCCCGAATAGAAACCCTGTCGGCGTTTGACGGCCGGGTTACCCTGTGCGGTTAAAATCTCCGCTGCCGGCCGTATCCGGTGTCGACCTCCAGTTTGCCCAGGGACGTGGTCGCCTCCCCCTTGGCGCTCTTGACCGAATCGATCCCCCGGCCAACAACCCCCTTGTTGGAGGCATAGGCTTTTGCGGTCTCCTCGCTGATCAGACCCCGCTGATAAAGCTCCACGATATAATCGTCAAAGGTGATCATTCCAAAAGCCTTCCCGGCCGCGATGATCTCATAGAAGGTCTTGCCTTCCACTTCTCCGTTTAAGATCGTGTCCTTCACCCGCAGATTGTTTCCCATCACTTCAAAGGCCGCCACCCGCCCCCCGCTCTCCTTGGGAAGGAGGCGCTGGCAGACGATCCAGCGAACCGTATCCGCCAGGCGGATGCGGATCTGGCGCTCCTCCTCGGTGGAAAACATCCCGAGAATACGGTTGACGGTCTGCCCGGCATCGACGGTATGGAGGGTGCTGACCACCAGATGCCCCGTTTCCGCTGCGGAAAGGGCGATCTCCACCGTCTCGCGATCTCTCATTTCCCCGACCAGGATGACCTTGGGGGCCTGGCGCAGAGCGGCGCGGAGGCCGTTGGCAAAGGAGTCGAAGTCAACCCCCATCTCCCTCTGGTTGAAAGTGGCCCGCTTCTGGGGATGGACGAATTCCACGGGATCTTCCAGAGTCACCACATGGACGGATTTCCGCTCGTTGATCACATTGAGCATCGCCGCCAGGGAGGTGGATTTACCGCTGCCCGTCGCCCCGGTCACCAGGATGATGCCGTTTTTTTCCTCGGCCATTTTCTCGAAGGCTTCGGGCAGATTCAGGTCCTGAAGGGTCGGGATCCGAGTTTCCAGTTTGCGCATGACAATAGAATAACATCCCTGCTGGGAAAAAATATTGACACGGAAACGGGCACGACCCTGCAGTTCATAGGAGGAATCACAGGACCCCTGTGCGACGAGGTTTTCCGTGAGGCGACGGTCTCCGCGAATCAAGTTCAGGGCGACCATTTCCGTCTGAAAAGGCGTCAGCTTTTCATAGGGGGGGTCAAAGTCCACGGCGGTCAACTGCCCCGAGCTCTCCACCTGGAAGGGCTTGCCCACGGTTATATTCAGGTCGGACACATGGTCTTGTGAATCCAGCATTCTCGTTAAGATATAATCCAGTTCCTGCTTTCTCATGTTCACCTCTCCTTGAAAAAACACGGGGCCGGCAAAGATTTATCAAGCCCCCAAATGCTCTCCCCTCTGCACTCCCGGTCGGACCCGCCGGGATCAAACCTCCGTGAAATCCGTCGGCGCGTTCTTCAACAGCGGCCGGAACTTGCTCTTGTCGTTGCACTTCATGTAGGCTTCGTCGGCGCTGATCCAGCCTTTGTTGAACAGCTCCATGATGGCGTCATCGAGAAGCTGCATTCCGTACTTTTTTCCTGTCTGCATCATGGAGGGAAGCTGGAAGGTCTTGGACTCGCGGATCAGATTGCGCACCGCCGGATTGGCAATAAGGATTTCGAGGGCGGCACAGCGCCCCTTCTTGTCCACTCTCTTGAAGAGGACCTGGGCGACGATGGCCCTCAGGCCGTCGGCCAGGGTGGAGCGGATCTGGGCCTGCTCACTCGACGGGAAAACCTCGATGACCCGGTCCACCGTCTTGGCTGCGCTCGTCGTGTGAAGGGTCCCGAAGACGAGATGGCCGGTGGAGGCAGCTTCCACCGCCAGGGAGATGGTTTCCAGATCGCGCAGTTCGCCGACGAGAATGATGTCCGGGTCCTCGCGCAGGGCGCCTCTCAGGGCGGCGGAAAAGCTCTGGGTGTGGATGCCCACTTCCCGGTGGTTGACGATGCAGCTCTGGCTCTGATGGACGAATTCGATGGGATCTTCGACGGTGATGATGTGATCCTTGCGGAGGCGGTTGGCCTGATCGATGATGGCCGCCAGCGTCGTTGACTTGCCGCTTCCCGTCGGTCCGGTCACCAGGACCAGCCCCCGGGGCAGCGAGGCCAGCTTGGCAATGACCGGAGGCAGACCCAGCTGTTCGCACGTCAGGATCTGGCTGGGGATTTCCCGGAACACGGCCCCCACGCCGTACTTCTGTTCGAAGAAGTTGGCGCGGTAACGGGCCAGGCTTGGAATTTCATAGGCAAAATCCACATCCCCCGTTTCCTCGAACTGTTTGACCTTGTGCTCCGGGGCGATTTCGTACAGCATGGCTTTCAGGCCATCGTTATCAAGAATGTCGTACTTTACCCGCTCCAGTTCCCCCCGGACCCGGATGGCGGGCTGCTGCCCGGAAACGAGATGGAGGTCCGATGCGCCCTGTTCGTGCATCAGTTGGAAAAAAGCATCGATTTTTGCCATAAGGTATCTCCTTGCTCAGATGAAATGGATGGGAATCCGACCGGCATGACGAGCACCCGGGAGGTCCTTCCGGGATGCATTTCCTTGCAAAAACCGGGGCACTGCTTTTTTGAGGGGGATAAGGGCTGAAGGACGGGTGAAACTGACGGGTGGTAAATGCGACCGGCCTATGATCAGGAAAGGCCGATGGATGAACAATTGCTTGACAGACTCCGCCGCTTGTACTATAGAACGAATCCGTTTTTCACCAGTTATCTTTTCCGGATGGGGATGTAGCTCAGCTGGGAGAGCGCGGCGTTCGCAATGCCGAGGCCAGGGGTTCGATCCCCCTCATCTCCACCATTTGATGATCCATGACAGTTCAGACAGGGAAGGGTGAAGTCGGTTTTGGTTTTAAGCTATAGCCTCCAGGCCCTTTTTTTGTACCAGGGCAAGTAGTTTAAGAGATGGTCCACGTGGTTCTTTTTCCCCTCTTTCCCATTTACTCACCAAGCTGACCGTAACATTCAGGTATCTTGCAAACACGGCTTGACTGACACCGGCTTTCTTTCTTACTGCAGCGATTTCCTGTGCAGAGAGTTTGTCCACAGTTGTCAGGCAAGATACATCGAAATCCCTCATCGTCTTGTTGTCTATCAATCCAAGGCGATGCAGGCCTGTCGCCGTTTCGTGCAGCGCTTCCAACGCTTCACTCCGATATTTTTTCGCCATTGTAATTTACCTCCTCCAATTCGCCCGCGTTTAATGCTTTAGCTATGTCCGCATCACTAATACTCAGATATATTTGCGCCATTTTTTGGTATGTATCCAATTCCTCGGCGCTAAGATTGGCCTTGGCACTCTTTGGGAATCCGTACACGAACACGACTCTGCTTTTTGCACGATAGACGATGATCGTTCTGTAGCCACCCCTTTTCCCCTCGCCTGTACGTGCCACTCGCTTTTTGATGAGGTTACCGCCGAGATCCCCATCGTGTAGGCCATTTTCTACTTCCTGTACCGCATCCGCTAATTTCTTATCGCTGAGATCCTCTTTTCGTGCAAAGCGTTTAAACCATTTGGTTTTGAATATCTGCACTACAGCCCCCCAATTTACGTTGAATATATAGCACTAAGTCCTATATATTGCAATACCTCTAATTGATTGAAGCACTATTTTCATTGGCTCCTATGGGGGTTTTCGTTCCTTAATTTTATAAACCTTAATCCTTCTCGAAAAGAGACCAGTCATGCCCATAATTGATCCAGAGGATCGAAGGGCTTTACCGGTTATTGCCCACCTCCGTCTCTTCAGCGAATCGTTAAGGACGAGCAGCACTGCTATTGTACAAAAACCCATCTTAATTGATGTGACCGCCCGCTGATCAACCTGATCCGGGACGGAAAGTAAAACTCAAGAGTTGACTTGGCGGAAATTTTTCCTTGATAAAATTCCGGCGGAATGCTTAAGAGAGAACGCTGCTGTGACGCCCACTTCCAGAGGAATGGCAGCGCACCTCCCAAGCATGACTGGACATACGTCAGAGAAATGAATAACGACATCGTTATCGTGGAAGACAGCCTGACCCAGGCGGAGCGACTGAGATACACTCTGGAAGAGCAGGGGTACCATGTTCTTCACGCCCGGAATGGTCAGGAGGCGCTTGCGCTGATCGGCACCCACCAGCCCGCGATCGTCATCAGCGACATCATCATGCCGGAAATGGACGGGTTCGAGCTGTGCAAGCGGATCAAGGCGGATCCCTCCATGAATGCAACGCCGGTCATTCTGCTCACGGTCCTTTCCGACTCCAGGGATGTCATTCGCAGCCTCGAATGCGGCGCCGACAATTTCATTACCAAGCCCTACGATGAAGAGAACCTTCTGTCCCGCATCCAGTACTTTATCGCACAGCGCGAGCAGGCCGGCCAAGAAGACAGCGACTCCGCCGAAGCCATCGAGGTCCTGATCGGCGGCCAGAAATATTCCATTACGGCCGGCCGGAAGCGGATTCTGAACATCCTGGTTTCCACCTATGAAACCGCCGTACAGAAGAATCGGGATCTTCTCCGGGTCCAGCAGGAGCTGCGGATCCTCAACGAGCACCTGGAAAACCGCGTCCAGGAGCGGACCCAGGAACTGATGGAGGAAATCGCCCGGCGGCGCCAGGTGGAAGAGGATCTCCGGAAGCAGGAACAGGACCTGCGCATCAAATCCCGGAATCTGGAAGAAGTGAATACGGCCCTCCACGTCCTGATCAAAAACCGGGAAATGGACCGCCTCGATCAGGGGCAGAAGATCCTCTCCAATTGCAAGGAGCTGATTCTCCCCTACGTCGAACAGCTGAAAAAGCAGAAGCTTCCACCCCACCAGATGACCTGCGTGGAAATCATCGAGGCGAACGTGCAGAATATCATCTCGCCCTTTCTGCAGAGCCTGAGTTCCGAACTGGCCCAGTTGACCGCCAAGGAAGTCCAGGTCGCCAATCTGGTCAAGGAAGGGAAAACAACCAAAGAGATCTCCGAACTGCTGAACCTTTCCATCCGTTCCGTGGAGTCCCACCGGGACAACATCCGGGCAAAGCTCGGCATCAGCAATGAAAAAATCAATCTTCGCTCTTACCTGCTTTCCCTAACCTGAGCATCCCGGCATCTGGCTGGCAGAGGTTTCGCAATTTCGGAAACGGCTTTCTCTCCCAGGATATGATGTGGGATTCCCGCTTTCCTCATTCCTTCCCGGCAGGCCTACCCCCTACCCCCAGAGGATCAGCCCCGTTTCATACCTGGAAGCCAGCTTTTCGTTGTATGGCAGGACACGGATACCGTAAGAATGCGGCCCATTGCAGCGGACCCGGTATTCCGCGGTAAAGATGAACGAACCATTCAACAGGTTGGTGTCCAACTTCAGGGGAACGCAGTCCGGAGCCTCGAGAAATCCATAGCCGTCATCCCGGCCGATGAAAAGTTCCACGTAAATCTCCTCGGGGGTCAGCTTACCCGGGTCAATCCGGGCGGTAACCACCAGGGGCTGATCCACCACGATGGTATCGCCTTGAATCCCCTCCACGCTGATATCCAGCAGGCGAAGCGACGAGAAGCGCATGGGAATCTTGCTTTTCCACTCGGCAATCTCCTTCGCCTTCCGGTAGTTTTGTTCGCTCAACACCGCGTTCCGATGAACGGTGGGCACATACATCTTGTCATAATAGTCCTTGAGCATTCTCTCCGTATTGAACCTGGGCCCCAGGGTGTACAGCGACCGCTTGATCATGGCGATCCACTTGTCGGGAATCCCCGCGCTGTCCCGATCATAAAAGAGAGGAATCACGGAATTTTCAAGCATGGAGTAGAGGGAGAGACCGTCTTCTTCATCCACGCCCGCATCCTCTTCACCAATCCCCCGCATCACAGGCCCGATGGTCCAGCCGTTGGCCCCGTCATATCCTTCAGCCCACCAGCCATCGGAAATACTGAGGTTCAGGACCCCGTTGAAAATCACTTTCTCTCCGCTGGTTCCGCTGGCCTCGTAGGGTCTTCGCGGCGTATTCAACCAGACATCAACTCCCTGGACAAGGTGTCGGGCCACCCGGATGTCATAGTCCTCCAGGAAGAAGATTTTTCCCCGGAACGCCTGCTGGTTGCAGACGGAGATCACCTTCTTGATCAGGCTCTTCCCCATTTCGTCAGCTGGATGGGATTTGCCGGCAAAAACCAGATTGACCGGACGGGTGGGGTGATTCAGGATTTTATCCAGCCGGTCCAGGTCGGAGAGGATCAGATCCGCCCTCTTGTAAGGGGCGAACCGCCGGGCAAAGCCGATCATCAAGGCGGTGGGATTCATCTTGGCGTAGGTCTCCTCCCGCCAGGTTTTCGAATAGCCGTAACGGGACCAGTGCTTGGAGATATGGTCCCGCAGATAATTGATCATCTGCTGCTTGAGTTCGTAGCGGGTGCGCCACATCATCACATCGGGGATGTCCCAGACTTTTTTCCACGTTTCCGGATTGGTGACGGCTCTCTGCCAGCCTCTTCCCAGGTAAATGTCAAAAAGCTCCCTCATCTTCGGCGCCAGGTAGGAGGCCATGTGAACTCCGTTGGTCACGGTTCCGATGGGGACATCCAACTCGTGGAAGCCCTTCCAGACATCCCGCCACATCTGCCGCGCCACCTGGCCGTGAATCCGGCTGACGCCGTTTGCCAGGTGAGACATCTTCAGTCCCAGAACCGTCATGAAAAAAGGCTTGTCGTCACCGCCTTCCTTCAGCCCCAGATCCCAGAACTGTGACCAGGAAATGCCCGTCCATTTGACGAAATTGGCAAAATAGTGCTCGATGAGGTCCCGGTCGAACCGTTCATTTCCCGCCTCCACGGGCGTGTGCGTCGTGAAGATGGTGCTGCCCCGGACCACCTCGCTGGCTTCGTCGAAGCTCAGCCCCTCCTCCGTCATCAGGAGCTGGATCCGACTGAAAATGAGAAAAGCGGAATGTCCTTCGTTGATATGGTAGAGACTGGGTTTGATGCCCAGCTTTCTCAGGAGACGGATGCCGCCCGCCCCCAGGAGTAGCTCTTGTTCGATCCTTGTCCTTTGATCCGACGGGTAGAGACGGCCGGTTATTTTTCTGTCCTGGGGCGTATTGCTGGGAACATCGGAATTGAGGAGATAAAGAGACAGCCTGCCGACCTGCACTTCCCAGATATTTGCATAGAGGGTTCGCCCGGGAAGCTCCAGGGAAATCTGCACCTCGTCCCCCTTCTCGTCCTGGACGATCTGCAGCGGCAGGTTGGAAAAGTCGCATTCCGGGTACTCCGCGATCTGAGTTCCGTTTTTGTCAATGACCTGCTTGAAGTAGCCGTTCCGATACAGCAGCCCTACCCCCACCAGCGGGATATTGAGATCACTGGCCGTTTTGATGTGGTCGCCGGAAAGAACGCCCAGGCCCCCGGAATAAACGGGAAGGCTTTCGTGGAGACCCCATTCCGCGGAGAAGTAGGCAACGGGCGAGGACCATTTAATCTCCGGAGATGCGGCCAGCTGCGGGCACAGGGTCTTTTCCGCCATGTAATCGTCAAACTGCTTCATCACGGATTCATAGAGGCTCACGTACATGGCATTGTTTTTTGCCTCGATCAGCCTCTCCACCGAGACGGTTTCCAGCATGCGGACGGGGTTGTTTCCCATGTCCGGCCACAGTTGGGGATCCAGCTGGGCAAAAAGCTCAAGAGCGCGGGTATTCCATACCCACCATAAGTTGTAAGCCAGTTCCCGCAACCGGGAAATCTCTTCGGGAAGCCTCGCAACGGCCGTAAAGCGGCGGAAATGGGGCTGCGTTGAAACGGTGCCGGCGAACGTGCGCCGGAAGGCCGTCCGGTAATCGAAGAGGGCAAGCTTCTCGGCATGCTCCCCGGCAATCAACCCCGCCCGCTCATAGGCAGCGCCGTAAAACTTGTAGAATTCCCACCAATTGGCCTGCATCGCGACGGTTCTGGCGCTCTCTCTGCGCTGCTGCGTTTCCTCATCCGTCCAGGAAAGGAAGTCTCTCAGGATCTCAAGGAGGTTATTGATGATCGCCTGAAGTTCCTCTCCCTTCCGTTTCAGGATCATGACGCCGCAGTGTTCCTTGAAGGAGGATTGGACCCAGAGCCCAAAGCCCGCCTGATCGGTGGAAATCGTGGGAACGGCGTGGGCGGCGCTTTCCTGGGGCGTGTATCCCCAAGGCTCGTAGTAGGAGGGGAAGACGCCCAGATCGCATCCGGAAAGGGCCTCATAGTAAGTCATGTTTAGCAGTCCGTCGTAGCCGTTCAGGTAGGCGGGGATAAAAATGATATGAACCCGGTTCTGCGGCAGATTCTTCAATCCCAGGCGGTTGCAGGTCTCCAGAATCGGGTCGGAAGCTTCGTAATGGAGGCGATGGGTGCAGATCGGGGGATTGCCGCTCTCCACCCTGGCAGTGTCGCCCTGTAACGCCGGAATCAGGTCCATATGGCCGCCCAGGACGAAGAGGTAAACCAGCAGCGCCTGGTCCCCGCTCATTTCTTTTTCCAGCCGGCCGAGGGCATCGAGGAAGATATCGATTCCTTTGTTATGGAATTCGTACCTTCCCGAAATGGCGAGAATCCGAGTATCGCCGGGCAGGTCCTTCTTCAGGAAGCGCGACGCGGCCTTCAGGAGCCGCATCCGGGCGTGGACGGCCTCTCTCCGATCCTGGGCCAGATTCGGGATCTGTTCCACATCCAGGCCGTTCGGGGTAATGACATCGGGATAGCGGCCCAGGAAATTCTTTGTCTCCAGGGCGGTAATCTCGCTGACGGTGGTCAAGCAGCCTGCTTCCCTGGCCGCTGCCGCTTCCATGGAGTATTTGGCTGTAATGTTGTGGGCGTTGGCTTCCCGGAGCGGAGAGATGTGATCCATGGAGGCATAGATATCCAGCCCCGCACTTGCCAGCGTCCTCCCCAGAACGGTGGCATGGGTGGTAAAGACGGTCCCGATTTCGGGGACGCTTTTCTTCAGACAGAGCAGCCCGGCGCCGGTCATCCATTCATGAAACTGGGCAATGGCCGTCCCCCCCTGAGGGCGAACCATGAGATTATACATGGTTTCAATGACTTCTCCGCAGGCATAACTGAACATGACAGGTTCCGTGTAATCCCATCCGCCCGCGATGGAATCCACGCCGTAGTCTTCCCACAATCGGTATAGTAGCTGATCCTTGTTGTACTTCATTCCGAAATTGACCAGGATGACCTTGGGCTCGCCGGGAATTTTCCAGCGTCCGAAACGGCAGGGGATGTCCTTGATGGCCGCACCTTCACGAATCTTTAACCAGCATCGCTCGTCGGTTTCCTCAAAGTCGAGATTGGTTTTGAGATCCGGCCCGAGGAGATAATAATTATCGCCATAGGCCTTCATGGCTTCCCGGATCTTGCTGGTGATCACCGTATAGATTCCGCCGACCTTGTTGCAGACCTCCCAGCTGCATTCAAAGAGATATCCCTTCTGATATTCAGTCATTGCTCACTCCTTTTATGATTGAAGCGTCCGGGAAAGATTTTCCAGAATATTCAGGTAATGGATGAAAGTCTGCAAGGCAAAGTCGAGGGGTAGGAACCATACCGTTTCCGTCCGCAAATCCTTCTGTTGTCATGGATAAAACCGATCCGCTGTCTGCTGCCGTATCCTGCCGCCGGACCCTGCCGGTTTTTCGCCGCGCCGACCGGCCACTCGGAAAGCGGGATCAAGGCGGGCGGTGATCTCCGTAACAGGGAAAAAGCAGAAATCATGCCTCGTCATTTCTGCCGGCCGGCCGCGTAGAACATCGGAGATTCCCTGAGCCGGATAGCGCGATCCGTCTCATTAGGGCGCCTGCCGCCTCAAGAGGCTTTCTCCCGGTCCGCTGAAAAGAGAGAGTCTCCCGGCCCAAGCTTGTGAAACGCGGCTGTATCTCATCAGAAAGGGTATAATTTCTCAAGCGCAATTTCAACCCGGCGACCTTTTTATCGGGCCGGTGCGGCATCGCGGCAAGGGAAGGGGAAAAGGCGCCGTTCGCCTAGGAATGGACGGATACGGGAACCTCCGCTGAAGCGGGAAGATAGAGGGTGAAGGTCGTACCCTCTCCCGGCTTGGAGGAGAGAGACAGATACCCTTCGTGCTTTTTGATGATGGAATAGCAGATGGCAAGCCCCAATCCCGCCCCCTTGACATTTCCCAGAGGCTTGGTTGTAAAGTAGGGGTCAAAGACTTTAGCCTGGTATTCCCGGGGAATGCCCACCCCTTGGTCCTTAAAGGCAATCCGGACATAGGAACCTTTCTTCAGGGAGGGCATTTCATCCGACTCCAGATTCACGTTTTCCCCGCGGATCCGGATGGTTCCCCCGTCCGGCATGGCTTCCAGGGCATTTACGACGAGATGGCGAACCACCTGTTGAATCTGCCCCACATCGATTTCCAGGGGCCACAGAAATTCAGGAAATTCAAACTCGCAGCGGACGTTTGAGCCGCTGAGGAAAAAAGCCACCGCATCCTGGAGAAAGGGAGCGAGCAAAACCTTTTTCCGCAGGGGACCTCCCCCCTTGGAAAAGGTAATCAACCGGCTGGTCAGCTCTTTGGCCAGAAGACAGCTTTTTTCCGCCTGCGTCATTTTGTCATACGCCGGATTATCCGAAGAAAGATGAAGTTTGGCCAGGGAGACATTACCCAGGATCGCTGCCAGCAGGTTATTGAAATCATGAGCAATGCCGCCCGCCAGGATGCCGACGGATTCAAGCTTCTGGGCCTTGACCAATTCCTCTTCCATCCGTTTGCGGTCCGTGATATCGTGAACCAGAAAATAGAGAAGCTGTTCCCCGCCGATCTCGATCGGCCCGATATAAGCCTCCACATCCCGGACTTCACCATTGGCCAGTCGGTTCAAGAAGTAGAAGTACCGGCATTCCCGCTTGCGCGCCCGCTCCATGTCGCGAAGCATCTGTTCCCGGGAGAGGATGTTGATGTCGTCAATCATCTTCCATTTCAGGACTTCCTCGCTGTAGCCATAGAAGTGGCAAGCCGCCGGATTGGCATCGACGATCCTGCCGGTCTTGGGATTCACCAGAAGCATGACGGCAACGTTTTCTTCAAAGAGACTGCGATAACGCGCCTCGCTCTCACGGATGGCCTTTTCCGCTTTCCTGCGTTCGGTCATATCGCGCACCGTGATGACGGCCAATTTTCCGTGCTTCTGCATGAAGTAGCTGACTTTCGCTTCCACGGGAAAGACCGAACCATCCTTCTTCCTGTGATCGCGCTGCAAGACGGGCGACTCCGTTGATTTCAGCGTCAGGATCAACGGGTCGGGTTCGGAGGAAATATCGTTCACCCGGAGCGTGATAATTTCCTCGAGGCGGTAGCCGTACAGCTCCAGGGCAGCCATATTGGCATCGAGGATTCTGCCCGTTTTCTTTTCCGCCAGCAGGATCGCATCGCCCGTGGCTTCGAAGAGACGCCGATATTTCCTTTCCTTTTCCCGGAGAGTCGTTACCGTCTGCCTCGGCGCCGTGATATTGCGGCATAGCCCTTCCAGGGCGATCAGCCGGCCTTCCGAATCCACGATGCCCTTATTGGACTGGAAAATCCACCGTTCCTTCCCTTTCGGGTCGACAATTTTATACTCGTAGCTGCGGCCAGCTGCCCCCTCCAGCAGTTCCTCCCACTTATCCTTGCAGTATTCGTAATAATCGGGATGAATGATGTCCCGGAGGAAAAAGGGTTTCCCGTAGAAATCCTCCGCGGGATAACCAAACACTTCCGTCACGGCAGGGCTGACGTATTCATAGACGCCCTCGGGTATCCTGAGGAGGAAAACGGCATCGCTGAGATTTTCAAGAAGGCTTCGGTACTTCTGTTCAGCCGGAAAGACACCGCCGTCCCCGGTTTCCGCCGGTCTTTCCTCCGGCTCAAGCACCCGCTTTTTCATCGCTTCCCGTTCATCCCCGGGCTGTACATTCGCCATGGCTTTTCTTCTCATCTTCCGAGGTCATGCTGAAAATCCCCCTCAAGCGCAACCGAAGCCAGAGGATCTCCTCGCGCCGCCGACTGAAAGGAAAATTCTCAGGGCGGGATGCTCCGCCTCTTTCCCTTACTCACGCCTCAGGGCCTGCCTTAAGTATTTTGCAGTATTGATAAAGTTGAAAAAAAAATCAACAACAAAGCCCTGTTTCTTTTTATGGAAACAGGGCTTGATGGCACATTCAGGCCCCACCATGATAACCTGCCGTCCTTTGAAAAATGAATAACGGGACCCCACGGCCCCAGATCCGTTTTTTACTTCGGGGGGCCTATCAGGCCGTCTCATTCAAAAGAAAATAGAGGTGAATCAGAGCTGCGGTACTCCAGGCCTGGGCGATACAGCCGCCCGGCCGATGGGGCGGATTCCCGTCAAAGACTTCCGAGATGCAGCCCAGCCCGGCTTCCCCCAGGTGACGGTCCAGAAGGTCTCGAAGGAGCGGCAGCAGGACCGCTTTTTCCTGGAGTGGATCTTCCGCAGTCCTCAGGCAGGCTTCCCCGTAATGGACCAAAAGCCAGGGCCACACCGTTCCCTGATGATAAGCCCGGTCACGCGCCCGCTGGTCTCCCGCATACCAGCCCTGGTAGTCCGGAGCTTCCGTGTTGAGGGTGCGAATCCCCACGGGAGTCAAAAGATGCTCCCGGACACAGGCGACGACTCCTTTCCCTTGATGGGGCTCCAGCGGGGAGAAGGGAAGCGAGGCGGCCAAAATCTGGTTTGGGCGAACGGCAGGATCGAGCCCCCCTTCAGTAAAAACATCCCCCAGATACCCCCCCTCCTCAATCCAGAAGGTTTCCTGAAAGACCTGGCGCACTCGGTTCAGCAGGCCCCAGGGCAGAAGATCCGACTCCCCGAACCGATCCCCCAGATCGGCCGCGAAAGACAAGGCATTGTACCAGAGGGCGTTGATTTCCACCGGCAGACCATTCCGGGGAGTAACGGGCCGCCCATCGACAATGGCATCCATCCAGGTCAGGGCGTGGCAGCCGTCACCAGCGGAAAGAAGCCCCTGGTCGTTCATCCCGATGTTGAAAATCGTCCCGGCCATAAAATGGCGGAGGATGCTTTTCATGGCCGGCCACATTTTTTCTCTGACCGCTTCCAGATCCCCCGTATATTTCAGCAACTGCTGCACCGCCCAGAAATACCACAGGGATGAATCCACCGTGTTGTAGGCGTGTTCATTCCCGCCTTCGGCAAAGGTGTTCGGCAGCAGACCGTCCTTTTCGACGGCGGCCATGGCGTTGAGAATATCGATTCCCTCCTGCGCCCGCCCGCAACAGAAGGTCAATCCCGGCAGCGAAATCAGGGTGTCCCGTCCCCAGTCCTGGAACCAGGGGTACCCGGCGATCATGGTGGGTCGGCCCGAGGGGGTGCGGATCAGAAACTGCCGCCCCGCGGATAGCAGACAGCGCAGGTTGTCCCGATCCTCCTTTTCAAAGCGCTCCGCCTGACTGTCCCAGGTGGCCATGGCCTGGAGGCGGCGTCCCTCTTCAGCCGTCCACGCCTTCTTCGGCTGACCTTTGAAAGGCGCAAGCGCCGCCGTCACGATCACGGTGCTGCCCGCCTTCACCGGCACCTCCAGCATCCCGGGGAGGAAAAGATCCTCCCGCCAGTCGTAACCGCGGCGGGCTTCGACAAGATACTCAAAATGACGGTACCACATCGGGGAGGCGGTGAACGAACATTTGATACTGGACTGAATGAACAGCGCGGGCAGATCAGGGTACGGCTGGATGCTGAACCCGTTTTTCTCGTCGCGGGTTTCAGCATTCAGGACGGCGTTTTCCTGCGCGAGGCCATGATAATTTCGGAAGGCGAGAAAAGGCTTCAGACGAAGGACTGTCTCCGGTGGGCATCGATCCACATCATAGCGGATCATCACCCGGTTCTCCCCGGAGACCAGCAGAATGCCTTTCCGAACCTGAAATTCGCCCCTTTCGTAGAGAAACCGGGGATAGCCATCCCACTCATAGGCCTTCAAGGGAAATTCCGCAGGGAAAAACGCGCCGGGATACTGGTGGCAGGACAGGAAGATTTCCTGATCTCCGGCCTGAAGGGAGTCTTCCACTTTGGAAAGGAGAACATGGCGCCCTGGAGGAAGTTCCAGGTTGGCCACAAGCAGCCCGTGGTATTTCCGGGTATGACAGTTCAGGAGGGTGCTGGAGGCATACCCCCCCAGTCCGTTGGTTTCGAGCCATTCCATCTCCAAGGCCGCTTCCCGGCTACCCGGAACCTCCGAATCCCATTTGACTTCCATCATCACTGCACCTCCCCCGCTGCGTTTGATGAAACGAACGATGCGCCTCAAGGCATGTTGAAAACTTCCACCCCTATCGGAATTGTGAAGTTGAACATGCGATCGGCAAGCCGATTGTTCACTTGAATGTTTCGAAATCGAATCCGGGTTGCATTCCCGTAAGAATCCGTGAAACTGCCCTCCACGATCTGGTAGCTTTTTCTGTCAACGGTGAGGTTGAGCTGATCCGCCCCCAGCCCCGCCTTTTTCGGGAGCAGCTTCAAGCGGTAGTTGCCATCCGAATCGACGGCTCCCTGCTCGGAAAAGCTCACCTGAAAATCTTCCCGGAGTTTCCCCATCCCCGAGAGAAAGCGAACAGCCATTTTCGATTTGAAGAGCTGCTCGGCATTCTGGACATAGACGACGCGATCCTCGGGAATGTAGAGCCACGCCTTCTGCGGATTGACGATCAGTTTTTTGGGCTGCGGTTTCCGGTAATCCCACAGCATTCGCCGGGGATTCTTCAGATACAGGATTCCCTCTTCCCGCTCCGTTCGCCCCATGGATTTGAGGGTGACTTCCTGCACGAAGGACGCCTTGAGATCCCGGGTCCGGTCATAGGTTTCCTGCATCCGGCTGATCAAGGAGGCGAGAGACGGAGCATCCGCCGCTCCGAGCAAGGGGCTCCCTCCCATGAGAAAGGCGCCGCACAGCAGAAGAACCGGGAGAAACACCCGCGCGCGCAAGGCGTATTGTCTTTTCATTTTAAGTTCCATTTAAGTCCATACCGTCAAGAAACGAGTCCTCTTTCCCTGGTCCTTGTTGATACCTCTCGGAGGGGCCTCAATTTTCAAGAATTTCAGCACAAAGGAAGCATCTATTTAAAATTATTAATTATTCTGTTTGCCCGCTTCTTATGCAAGTCGGTCAATATTCGTAACAATTGAAGACTTACCCGCTTTATCAACAAAGCTATCCACAGCCTTTTCCACAAGATTGTGGATGAGAATTCCCACCTAATCGGAAATCTTGATTCTCCAGCCGAAGGGGTCCTCTCGATCGCCGTACTGAATCCCCAGAATTTCCTCGTAGAGCTTCCTGGTCACCGGGCCGATCTTCCCGCCGTTCACCAGGTATTCTTTTCCCTGATAATAAAACTGACCGACGGGAGACACGACGGCCGCCGTCCCGGAGGCAAAGACTTCCTTGAGGGTTCCCGCAGCGGCAGCCTGGACGATTTCATCCATGCCGATCCTCCGCTCCGAAACGGTCATCCCCCAGTGGCGGGCCATCGCCAGGACCGAATCCCGGGTCACGCCGGGAAGGATCGTCCCCTCCAGGGGGGGCGTCACCAGTTCATCGCCGACCAGGAAGAAGATATTGCTCGTCCCCACCTCTTCGGCATACTTCTTCTCGATGGCATCAAGCCACAGGACCTGAGTATAACCTATTTTTTTGGCGATTTCACTGGCATAAAGACTGGCTGCATAATTGCCCGCATTTTTGCAGGTTCCCGTCCCGCCGCGCACGGAGCGGACATATTCCTCACTGACGTAAATCCTTGTGGGATTGAACCCTTCGGGGTAATAGGCCCCCACGGGTCCGATGATGATGAAAAAAAGATACTCGCCTGCGGGATGCACCCCGAGGGCCGCCTCGGTGGCAATCATCGTCGGCCGGATATACAGGGCCGCCCCCTGTCCACGGGGGATCCAGTCCCTGTCCAGCAGCACCAGTTTGACCATCGCGTCCATGAACACATCCGGGTCCACCGCCGGCATGCAGAGCCGCTGGGCCGAGGCATTCATGCGGCGGATATTGTCTTTGGGCCGGAAGAGATAGATTTCTCCCGATTTTCCCCGATAGGCCTTCATTCCCTCGAAGATTTCCTGCCCGTAATGCAGGCACATCGCCGTCGGCTGCAGGCAGATGGCTCGATAAGGGCCGATTTCCGCATTTTCCCACCCGCGGCCTGAGGAATAGGTCATGGTGAACATATGATCCGTAAAAAATTTACCGAATCCAAGTGTGGCTTCATCTGCCGGTTTTGCTTTTCTCGACTCCGGCGCCACCGGATTCACTTTAATGTCCATAAGTACTGTCTCCTTCATGATGACTGAACTTTCCCTCGCTCGAACGTTCCCGCCTGCCGCGACCTTTCCGTCGGGACTTTTCCCTCTCTCCGACCCGGACCGACCTCCGGATTCCCCCGATCGTCCCGGCATTTCATTCCGAGGCGCCCTCTTTACCCCAGCGAACTTTCCCTGGTGCATGCCTCTGGAGCCGGAAAAACCGGAGTCTTCAAGGCCGCCAAGAAATTTATAATAATAAAATTTTAACTTTTTTTGTCAAACTTTTCTTTTACAGTTAATTGGGCTTTTGTGCCCATTGGGACTTCTAACCTTC
>CAZKRB010000048.1:0-24985 GCA_964555065.1 uncultured Syntrophus sp. | reverse complement strand
ATACAATTAATAATTACAATATGTTACGAGTCATTTGCGCCTGCGAAAGTTGAGTTCATAATCATAACACTCTGAACGCGGCTTAAAAACGTTAATTTCACCTTAAGCTGCAAGTCGCTGATATTTATGCTTAACTCCCTGGCTTTGACAGGGCCCTGGACGAAACCCTGGGTTGAGCAGGGGGCACGGCAGCAGAATCTGCGCCCGGGAGGCGGTTCGAGAGGAATCTGACCGCCCGGAGAGGAAGAAATCTTTCCGGGCAGAAAGGGGGAGCGATCAATGATAAACTCATAATAAACCCTTGACAAAAAGGCGCAGCGGAATTAACTTATAACTGAAAGAAGCTGAAGAGATACTGCGATGCAGGTCATGAGTCCGTGTACTGGATTTGAATGAGAAAAGAAGCGAAGGGTCTTCGTGGTGATGATCACCCTAAAGAGACCAAGTATTTGAGACGCGACTCCAGTCAAAAGGCAAGACGGCATCGGCGGTTCTCTTTAGCGATGCAAATCAGGGTATGATTTTTCCTGTCCTCATGCCACTGAGCTTTACCAAGAGCCTATCCCGTAACTGCTGCGCTGGATTCGCATTCCACACCTGATTTTCTTTGACAAGGACAGGACCTCAATGGTCCGCAGGGAAGAAGCCGTGTATCTGGTAAATTCCTCTTCGGGTATACCAGTGAATCGTAACGCTGACGGTGAGTGCCCTGTGGTGAAATACCCTGGCCACGTTCACCTGTGACGAAAGATTTTTTACGGTGATTGCAGGCGCATGGTCCCTTTGGGACCATTCCCCCACGGAGGGGGGCCAGGGAGTTTTTCCCTACTCCGTTTTATACATTTCCTCGTAAATCTTGAGTTCGATCGTATCAAAAACCTTCAGGTACTGTTCCTTCTCCAACAGGCGACGCATTTCCCATCCGGATGCGGTCCTCTTTTCCGTAACCACGGAAAGGGTCATTTCGCTTTCTTTCCAGTTGAGTTTTTTTACCCGGGCGGAACTCTTCGTCCGCCAGTCATCCTGAACCAGGTAATCCGTTTCTACGGTTTGTTCCTCCTCATTGACCCTGACATTGCTTCCCATTTTCTTCTCACGAAAGACCTTCGCAATGGCCCTGAGGATAAATTTCTCTTTCGCTTCATAGGTGTAACTGAACTCATCGGGCTTGGAGATGACCGTCTGTCCGAGCTGCGCGCCGCAGGCCAGGAGGCTGATCGTCATCAGGACCAGCAGGGCTGCGAACAGAAACGATATGCACCGGAATTTCACGATTTTTTCCCTGTCCAGACTTATTTTCATGGAGCAGCTCCTTCTTTGGGCGCCTTCGGCGAATCCCTGCCTTTCCTTTCGGTGGCCGGCATCCACCCGCGGATTCATCATATGCAATATCCCGTCCGGCGGGTGCAGAAAAAGGATTCTGCTGATGTCCCTTGCCGGTCTGTGGGAAAGTGGTTATCTTACGGCTTAAGGATGTTATTTCCCTTCCAGATCAGGGTGCCGCCCGCTGTGGGCGGCGATCCGGTCGACTCCTCGCGGTCGAAGTCGCAGGAAAATCCTGTAGCCTCGAATTCACCTCTGGTCTGGAATCGGACTCGATGGAGGTTTTATGAATACGCTTTCTTCTCCAGGAATCAGTACCGCATTTCTGATCCTTTTCAATCTGCTTTACTTTGTGCTGATCATGATGGTGGTCTCTCTTTTCATTGAAACAATCTGGATCGGACCATCCCAGTGGCTGCTTCTGCCCGTGATTGCTCTCTCCTTTCTCGTCTTCATCTGCAATCCCGGCTTGCTGCTCCGCATTGTCGAAGCCGTCACGGGATCCTTCTCCCTCCAAGGAATTCTGGTGATAACGGGGTGTGGAATTCTGGCCGGCATGGCCGGTTCGAGCCTCTGACTGATGATCCGGTTGCCGGGGGCAATTCTGAATTATTTCTGCAAATCGAGATGACCTCTCCGAAGCTTCCCCCTGCGGAAACGCACTGCCGGACCCGATCCCCAAGCACGGGTGATTTATATCGAGTCCGCCTGCTTTCTGCAAGGGGGATGTGGTACGGGAAGAACTCAAAGGGAAGCAGGGCGGCGGGGTTGAACGGACACAGCGCCCCTTGTCCGGCATCGCCGGGATGCGTTCGCCGGGAGCGGAAACCGAAGTCAGCCTGTTAAAACGGGCGGATCCATTATCATCGCGTGCCGTAAACCGTGAGATGGGGGAGAAATCGGTTGCAGGAGGGATCATTTCAGGGTAAAATCCACGCGAATAAAAAACCTGGGTACCCATGCTAAACAGGGAGATCGCGTTCCCCCTGTAATCAATCCGTGCAAGAAATTCCACGATTCTCCGAGCCGTTGGTTTTGCACCGTTGGCTCATGCCGGGCAATAGCGAAAAGTTTCAAAAATTCCTGCATCGTCGATCCCTGCACGCGGCGGACCTCCGGATGAGGCGCGGCTTCCGCCCGGAGGTCATCGTGGCGGCCATGCTCCAGGATAGGGCGGCGGATGCGCCGGAAAATAAGCCGGGGACCCGGCGGAGGCAATACTTTCCGGGGAACGGGCGGAACCTTTTTCCTTTGCCCCGAGGGCAGGCAGATTCGGCCCGGATAAAGTAACAACCGAAAGAATGGCAGTTCATGAAAAGAGGGGAAAGAGAAATTCCCTTTTTCTGTGTTTGAGCGGAGGGTGAAAGAGAAGGCCCTGTTTTTTCCCAGACAGGAGAGGGTCTAGACGAGAAAGGGTTCAGAGTCCCGCGGTCGCAAGATTCCTGTGTGCTGTCCGTTCAGGGATCTGGGTTCACGTTAAACCGAAACAGGAAAGAACAAATAGAGAGGTGAAGGCAATGGCAATGATTTATGAGAACGTAAACGCATTGAAAAAAGGCTACGAGGGAATCCTCGAAGTGAAGGATGATCAGGTCAAGGTATTGAATGAATCGGCGCTGAAGCAGGCGCTCATCGATTCTCTGGTCTTTACGGCGGCGTTAAGCCCCCTTCCGGAAGTGAAGGAAGCCGCATCATGGCTGATTCGAAAAAGCGGCGCGGCCCTGGGGATCGTGTCCTCCTCCATCCAGTCCCTCTACGACGCCATGGGCCGAAAGGAAGTGACCGGTTTTACCGTGCCGGCCATTAACATCCGGACCCTGACCTATGAAGTCGCCCAGGCGATTTTCCGGGCGGCCCTGAAGGACGCCGTCGGCCCGGTGATTTTTGAGATTGCCCGTTCCGAGATCGGTTATACCGAGCAGCGTCCACTGGAATACACGAGCTCCGTGACCGCGGCCGCCATTAAAACGGGATATCGCGGCCCCCTCTTTCTCCAGGGGGATCATTTCCAGGTGAATGCCAAGAAATATGCCGCCGCTGGGGAAAAGGAAGTGAAGGGGGTCAAGGATCTTATCTGGGAGGCCATTGAGGGCGGGTTCTATAATATCGACATCGACACCTCAACCCTGGTCGATCTGTCCCAGCCTACCGTCAGTGAGCAGCAGAAGACGAACTATGCGCTGGCGGCGGAATTGACCGCGGTGATCCGCGACCTGGAGCCGGCCGGCATCACCATCTCCGTCGGGGGCGAAATCGGCGAAGTGGGAGGAAAGAACAGCACGGTTGAGGAACTGACGGCTTACATGGACGGTTATCTGGAGTCGGTGAAAAAATATGGGCCGAACCTGAAGGGGATCAGCAAGATCAGTGTACAGACGGGGACAACCCACGGCGGCGTTCCCCTTGCTGACGGCTCCGTGGCCCAGGTGAAACTGGATTTTGAGGTCCTGGAAAAGCTGTCCGAAGTCGCCCGGAGCCGCTACGGCCTCGCCGGCGCCGTTCAGCACGGGGCGTCCACCCTGCCCGATGAAGCCTTTGACCGCTTCCCGGCGATCGGGACGGCGGAAATCCACCTGGCCACGGGTTTCCAGAATATCATCTACGACAGCGCCCATTTCCCGGCGGCACTGCGGGAAAAGATTTATGACTATCTGCAGCGGGAATTGCAGGATGAGAAGAAGGAAAAGGACACGGAGGAACAGTTCATTTATAAGACCCGCAAAAAGGGGTGGGGTCCCTACAAGCAGGAGCTCTGGCAGCTTCCTTCGGAAACGCTGAAGGCCATCGGCCAGGAACTGGAAAACCAGTTTACCTTCCTCTTTAAGAAATTGAACGTGGCGCACACCGAAGCCACCGTGCGGAAGTACGTTCCCCTCGTGGATGTTCCGTTGAAGATGCCCGCCGCGTTGAAGGGCTAGGTGAAGCAGGCCGCAGCCGGGGTGTAGTTTCGAAGGGAACGTTGAAAGGGCTGCGGTGAACCGATCAAAAAAAGAGAGCCGGTTCGGAATCTTCCTCTTCAGGAGATCCGGCCGACTCTCTTTTTTTTATAAATCCAGAGATTACCGGACTTTCGCCCCCGACCAGGGCTCCCGGTCAAAGGCGAGAACGGTGATCCCCCCTGCCGTCGCATCCGTGGCGAGCAGCATTCCCCGGGATTCGATGCCCATCAGCTTGGCCGGTTTGAGATTGGCCACGATCACAATGGTTTTTCCCACCAGGTCCTCGGGCTTATAGTCTTTCCCGATTCCCGCGACAATCGTCCGTTCCTCTCCGATATCGATCTTGAGCTTCAAGAGCTTGGCGGATTTGGGAACGGCCTCGGCTTCCAGAATCCGCGCCACCCGGAGGTCGACCTTTTCAAAGTCCTCGTAGGAAATTTCCGGTTTGATCGACGGCACAGGGGGAACGGCTTTGATTTCGGCGGCCGTCTCTTCCGGCTTGTAGTCGATCCGGGGGAAGAGGGCTTCGCCGGGGGAAAGGGTTGAGCCGGCGGCAAGGCCTCCCCAGGTGCGGATCGTGCCGAAGTTTTCCTGTTCCGGGCGGGAGATGCCCAGTTGAGCCATGATCTTCTCTGCCGCACCAGGCGTGAAAGGCGAAATCAGAACCGCAACAACCCGCAGGGTTTCCAGGAGCGAATAGAGCACGCTGTCCAGCCGGTCCGCCTTCGCCGGATCTTTGGCGAGACTCCAGGGCTCATTTTCCACGATATAGCGGTTGGCCGTCCCGACCAGTTCCCAGATGGCCATCAGGGCCTTGTGAAACGTCAGCTCCCTGAACGAAGTCATGACTTCCGCCAGCACCCGGAAGGCGGTATCGGGAAGGACCGCATCCGAAGCGGCGGCAACCGGCGCCGGAACGGTTCCCTGGCGGTACTTCATCGCCATGGAGGTCACCCGGCTGACGAGATTGCCCAGGTCGTTGGCAAGCTCCGCATTGACCCGCTGAACGAAGCCCTCTTCGCTGAAGCTGGAATCCAGGCCGAAAACCATTTCCCGGAGGAGGTAATAACGGAAGGCATCCAGCCCGTACTTGTCCTTAAGATCGAGGGGGCGGATGACGTTCCCGAGGCTTTTGGACATCTTGCTCTGGTCCACATTCCAGTATCCGTGAACGTTGAGGTGCCGGTAGGGCTCGATGCCCGCCGCCTTCAGCATGGTGGGCCAGTAGATGCCGTGAGGTTTGAGGATGTCCTTGGCGATGAGATGCTCGGCGGCCGGCCAGAACGTCCGGAAGTTCTCACTGTCCGGATAGCCGATGCCGGTGATGTAGTTGATGAGTGCGTCAAACCAGACGTAGGTCACATATTGGTCATCGAAGGGCAGGGGAATTCCCCAGGATAGCCGGGACGTCGGCCGGGAGATGCAGAGGTCCTCCAGGGGCTCGCGGAGAAAGGCGAGCACCTCGTTGCGGTAGCGCTCCGGCCGGATGAAATCGGGATGCTCCCTGAGATGGGAAATCAGCCAGTCCTGGTACTTGCTCATCCGGAAGAAATAATTGCTTTCCTTGCGGAATTCCGGCTCCGTCTGGTGATCCGGGCATTTGCCGTCGACCAGTTCCTTCTCCGTATAGAATCGTTCGCAGCCGACACAGTAGAACCCTTCGTAATGACCGAAGTAAATGTCGCCGGAATCGTAGACTTTCTGCAGAATCGCCTGCACGGTTTTCACGTGCTCCTCATCCGTTGTCCGGATAAAGGCATCGTTGGTGACGGCAAGCTTCGGCCAAAGCTCCCGGAACTGTCCGCTGATCCGGTCCGCGTAGGCCTTGGGCGAAATCCTGTTTTTGGCGGCCGCTTCGGCGATTTTATCCCCGTGTTCGTCCGTGCCGGTCAGGAAAAAGGTGCGACAGCCTGACAGGCGGTGATAACGGGCCAGAACGTCGGCCACGATCGTGGTATAGGCATGTCCGATGTGAGGCGAGGCGTTGACATAATAAATCGGCGTGGTGATATAAAACGTTTTTTCCATAGACGTCCTTTCTGGCACCGCGGTCGTTTCAGCGCCGTGCAGGGGGCGGTTCCCCGGGCTCCTTTCCCCCTTTTCCGGAGCCGGCCGGATCGCTTATCTCTTTTCGGCCGGGAGGGGGCCCTTTTGCTTTCTTCTTTTCCCGATAATCGTCGTATTCATAGGCCAGGCAGCACATGAGTCGGCCGCAGAGCCCGGAAATCTTCTCCGGATTGAGTGACATGTTCTGTTCCTTGGCCATTTTCACGGACACCCGATCCAGGTTGTGCAGGAGATTGACACAGCAGATTTCTCGGCCGCAGATTCCCATCCCCTTGACAATCCGGGCTTCCTGGCGCGCTCCGATCTGTCTCAATTCGATCTTGGTCTTGTACTTCTGGGCCAGGTCCTTGACAATTTCCCGGAAATCCACTCGGTTTTCGGCCGTGAAATAAAAAATGATCTTGCTTTTGTCAAAGAGGCATTCCACATCGATCAGCTTCATGGGCAGATTCCGGATCTTGATTCTTTCCGCACAGAAGGAGAAGCAGTTCTCCTCAAGAAGCTGGTTGTTTTCCCGGAGGCGCAGGTCCTCCTCCGTGACCAGGCGGACCACGGGTTTCAACTCGGGGGGGAGATTTTCCTGAGCTTCCGGAGGGAGAACGGTCTTGACGATTCCGATGGCGATGCCGTCGTCCGTGGAGACAATGACCTGATCGTTGGCCTTGAGCTCCAGCTCCCCGGCATCGAAGCTGTAAATTTTCCCCTCTTTCTTGAATTTGACTCCGACAATATTTTTAGGCACCGGTGCGTTCCGCTCCTGAAAATTTTCCTTGATGTCGCCCGTTTTCGCCTCCCCGCTTCCTCCGAGATGGACCATGAGGACAGCTTCTCGGTGCAGGCAATCGTGCGCCCGGGCTGCCTGGTCTGTCTCGCCGCTGGTTATCGTCGCTGCTCTGGAATGGGAATGACACCGTCCTGGCGGGCTGCATCGCTTTAGAGGGCGAGTTTAAACATCATAACCTCTAAAGTCAACGCTTTATTCGTATTTTGTTCCAGGAGGCGCTCCGCCGAATCGATGGCCCGGATGCCGGCCAGAATTTCCTCCCGCGATCGCCTGCCGGCGAAACTCGAAATCAGGTCTCCGCGATCCGAGTGAAGAAGACCTTCCTGCCGTCCCGTTTCCCGGAGGATCAGGACATCGCGGAAAAAGGTTCTCAGGATGTCCAGCTTATCCCTGATTTCCCTCTTGTCTTCATTTAAAAAGCGGATAAGGGACAGCCGTCCGAGGGGGTGACCGGGAGAGGCTCCGGCAATGCGATCCAGGACTTCCTTTTTCAAGGCGAGGTAGGCCTCACGGTTCAGCTCCAGGGCTTTTCCCAAGCTGCCGCCGGAGGCGGCTGCCAGCAGCCGGGCCTGAGAGCCTTCGATGGAAAACCGCTCCTGAAGCAGCGCGGCGACGGTTTCCTCGGGGAGGGGCTGAAAACGGATCTGCTGGCAACGGGAGAGAATGGTGACCGGGAGCTGATAGGGCCGGGCGGTCACCAGGATCAGGATATTGGCCGGTGATGGTTCTTCCAGGGTTTTCAGCAGGGCATTGGCCGCGGCGTTGTTCAGCCGGTCCGCGTCCACGAGGATGGAAACGCGCCTGTTCCCCTCCAGGGGTTTGAATTTCATCCGTTCCTGGAGGGCTTTGACGGCGTCGATCCGGATGAACTGCCCTTCCGCTTCGATGGTCTCGACGTCCGGGTGATTCCTGTGATCCGTCTTCAGGCAGGAAAGACACGTATCGCAGGCATCGAGGTTCCCCCGGCGGCAGTTCAGCGCCTTGGCGAAAGTCAGGGCAAGGGCCCGCTTGCCGATGCCTTCCATCCCCTGGAACAGGTAGGCATGGGCCAGGCGGTCCTTTTCCAGGGCATTGCGCAGGATGCTCACGGCTTTCCCGTGGCCGTATATGTCCTTGAAGGACATGACTGGATGCCTCCTTAAGCTGAAGTACGTTGAATTTTTGCCCGGGACGGACAGGGAGGATGGCCGCTGAGGGGAGGAAAAACCAAGACCCTCTTTCCTCTCGCAACGCTTGCGGGGTGCGCCTTGATCCCGTGCCCGGGAATCTTTCCGTACGCTGCGTTGTCTCTTCCCGGCCGCCTGGGTATTTCCTGGCCTGGAAGGGGGGGGAATCAGGGCCCTGAAATCTGCCCGGAGCAGCCCTGCTGCCGGAGGGCATCAAGATGGCGGCAGACTTCCCGGTGGATGGACGCAATATCTGCGTCGGCGTGAACGATACGAAAGCGTTCGGGTTCCTGCCGCGCAAGGGAGAGATAACCTTCCCGAATCTTCTGGTGGAAGTCCAGGCCCTCCCGTTCAAACCTGTCTTCCCGGGCGCTTTCCGGCAGGTCCTGCATGCGCTCCATGGCCCTGCGGAGCCCCGCTTCCGCGGGCAGATCGAAAAGCAGGGTCAAGTCGGGCTTCAGGGCGGAAGTGGCGAAGGCATCCAGCTGCTGGATCAGGGTGTCGGCCATGCCCCGGACCAAACCCTGGTAAACCGCTGTGGCATCGGAAAACCGGTCGCAGAGGACCCAATGTCCCCCGGCAAGGGCGGGCCGGATCACCTCCCTGACATGTTGCGCGCGGGCGGCGACAAAGAGCAGCGTTTCCGCTTCGGCGCAGATCTCGAAGGTCTCCCGGTTCAGCAGCAGCCTGCGGATTCTCTTCCCCAGCGGTGTCCCGCCCGGTTCTTCCGTGGTCAGAACAGAGAGGTGAAACTTCCGGAGGTGTCGGGCCGCCAGTTTGAGCTGGGTGGTTTTTCCGCACCCTTCGATGCCTTCAAAGGAAACAAGAGGGGACATAATGGCCGGGAGAAACAGAAGAGGGGAGTCCCCTTCAGGGCTGTTAAGCCGGGAAGGGGATTCCCCCTCAGAACGGATTCTTGAAAACAGACTACTTGGATTCGCCGGGTTCGATCGCTTCCGCCGGGCACTGTTCGGCACAGGTTCCACAGTCGGTGCAGAGAGCCGGATCGATTACATACTTGTCATCTCCCTCGCTGATTGCGCCCGCGGGGCACACATCCTGACAGGAACCGCAAGCCAGACATTCATCGGTAATCACGTACGCCATAATTTTATCTCCTTTTTAATTTAATTCTCTTCATGATCCATTTTTCCCGGTACCGGCAATGGTTCATGGGGTATGACTTTAGACTGCAACCACTTCCTTCACTCCGGGAACTTTTTCCTTCAAAACCTTCTCAATCCCCATCTTCAGCGTCATCTGAGACATGGCGCATCCCCGGCAGGCGCCGACCAGACGGACCTTTACCACGCCATCCTCGCCGACTTCCACCAGTTCCACATCTCCGCCGTCGGCCTTCAGGCCCGGCCGGATCTGATTGATGACTTCCTGCACTTTCTCTTTCATGCGTATAACCCCCTTTTATTGAGCCCCTTTACCGCTCTTCCATAGCAGACTGCAACCATCTTCCAGAGCGCCCCTTTTCGCGCTTCTCAACGGGGCATGTAGCCGATCATCTCCTTGAAGAGGTTCCTGGCCACACCGGAAAGTTCCGGCTTGAGAAGCAGGTATTTTTCTGTCCTGGAATGGCTGGCCTTCCACAGGATTTTTCCCGTGGGCGCCTGGATCATCCGGATGTTCAACCCGACTTTACCCACTTTGTCGTCGTTCTCCATCCTGTATTCCCAGTCCTCCACGGATACAACCAGGAAGGCATCCACTCCACACCAATCGCCGATCCTGGCGCTGAGCTGCGGGTCGGAAAAATTGACGGCCTTGAGCTTAACGAGGTAGTCGGTCATGGCCGCCTGAAACGCTTCATTCGCCTGCGACTGGCGATTGAGGCTTTCCCCGCCCACAACCTCGCGAAACCAGCTCTTATCGCGCAACACCCCGACGATCATCTGATCCATGGTTCCGCCTGCTTCCCGGTAGGCGCCCACATCCACGGGAAGAACCCCCATCCGCCGGGGATGGAAATTCCGCGCCTCCGGATCCACCTGGGAATGGTGCAATCCGCCGCAGCCGAAAAGCATCAGGACCAGGAACAGGGCAATCAGGACGCACTTGCCTCTTTTCTTCAAGGAACTCTCCTCTCCCCGCCTGCTTCGGCCTGGCGTCACCGGGTGAATACAAACCACAACAGGGAACTGAATCCGACGATCAGGTAACTGGTTTCCAGAAGACCTTCCAGAACGACCCCCGAAAACGACGCCCTTCTATCACAAAGTTTTAGACAAATCCACACATAAAATAAATTGGCGGCAAGAATCCAGGCAAGGGAGGGAACCCAGCCGGCGGCCGCCCCGGCGATGAGCAGAACGAAGAGACAAGCGCACAGGATCGTCAGGAGAATCCGGGTTCGTTCCGGACCGATGAGGACGGGAATGGTTTCCTTGCCGATCAGCCGGTCGCTCTGGATGTCCAGCAGGTCCGAAAGGGAGGAGCGGACAAAAACGATGCCCATGGTAAACAGAAAGGCGATAGAGATTGCTGGGGAGAAGGAGATCTCCTGCTCGACGGCGGGCAGGATGGCCACGACGGTTGCCCACGCCAGGGACATGGAAATATTCTTGGAGCCGGGCAGATCTTTCAGGCTGCGGTACCGCCATGCTGCCGGGAAGATGGGAAGATTATAGAGAATCCCCAGCCCGGAAATGAGAAAGAGCAGCAGAAAGGCCCGCATTCCCTGGCTCAGGGCGAGGGCAAGGCCGGCCAGCATGGACGCGATGGCCCCGGACAGATAAAAATTTTCATGTTTCCGATAGAATTCTTCCCGGAAGGAACCGATGCTGTGTGTCTTCCGGTTTACAAACCGGTTGAAGGTATGCATGGCATGGACATAGAGGGCCGTGATCAGCAGCGAGAGGATATTGACGGGGATGCGCTCCAGGAACATGGCAGCCAGGGAGAGGCAGGAGGCTCCGAGGGCGGAGTAAAGGTCTGTCCGGACGGAGAAGGTCCAGAGTTTCAGGAACTCCTTGCCTTTCTTTTTCCGGATCCGCTGCTGTTCCGCGATCCGGTCCACGACCCGATCGAGGATCCAGTTGGGGGTGGAGGCGCCGGCGGAAAGGCCGATCCGGTCATAGGGCGCCAGTTTCTCCTCGTTCAGTTCGGCGGCGGTTTCGATATGAAAGGTCGGGGTTCCCTGCTGGGATGACAGGGCGGCAAGGCGGCGGGTATTGGCGCTGTTCCGGCCCCCGACGATCACCATGGCCTCCATCTGGGAGGCCAGTTCCCGCACTTCAGCCTGCCTCTGCTCCGTGGAATCGCAGATCGTATCGAAAACAACGGTTTCCGGGAACCGCTCGCGGATCCGTTGGACGATGGCGGCGTATTCTTCCACGCTCTGAGTGGTCTGGGCCACCACGCAGACCTGATCCAGAACCGGGAGATCATCCACGTCCCGGCAGCCGCCGATGACCCGTCCCCGGCCTCTGGCGTGGCCGAGAAGGCCGTTCACTTCCGGGTGGTTGCCGTCGCCGACGATCAGGATGTCATAGTCCCGGGCGGCGTGCCGCTTGATGATCGCCTGGACATGGGTCACCCGTGGGCAGGTCGCATCAATGATCCGGAGGCCCTTATCGCGGAGCTTTTTCCGTTCCAGCGGGGAAATGCCGTGAGCCCGGATGACGATGGCCGCCTTCGAATCCGCCAGGGGAATCGCCTCGATATCCTGGATCGGGATGATGCCCCGTTCCCGCAGGAAATCCACGGTCTGCGGATTGTGAATCAATGGGCCGTAAGTATAAATCTTTTCCGGACCCTTCTGCCGGGCGATATCCAGGACCGTATCCACGGCGCGCTTGACGCCCATGCAGAACCCTGCCGTCTTGGCGAGAATGACGCTCATTGGTTTGACAAGGTCTCCGAATCTTGAAGAATGTCCGAGGCTTCTCTCGTCTTGTTTTCCGGAAGCCGGGCCAGGACAAAAAATTCCCTGTTGCCCTTGGGGCCCGGAAGAGGGGAGAGCGCCGTTCCCAGGACCTCCAGCCCCCGGCTCGACAGAAAGGCGGCCAGCTCCTCCTGAACTTTCTGGTGGAGAGCGGGCTGCCGGACAACGCCGCCTTTCCCCACTTCCCCCTTTCCCACTTCGAACTGAGGCTTGATCAGGGCCAGCAGCAGGCCGCCGCGTTTCAGAAAGTTCACGGCAGCCGGAATGACCAGCTTCAGGGAGATGAAGGAGGCATCAATGGTCACCAGATCCACCGGACCCTCCAACCCCGTTCCATCATAAAAGCGGATATTCGTCCGTTCGATGCAGACCACCCGGGGATCGGTTCGTAGCTTCCAGGCCAACTGGCCGTAGCCCACATCGAGGGCGTAGACCCGGCCGGCGCCCTCCTGGAGGAGGCAGTCGGTGAAGCCGCCCGTCGAGGCCCCGACGTCGAGGACGGTGAAATCCCGGACGTCGAGCTCAAAGGCATCCAAGGCGCCTTTGAGTTTCAGCCCTCCCCGGCTCACGTAGGGGTGGTCCTGACCTTTGATCCTGACGGAGGCCCGGGGAGAAACGAGCGTTCCCGCCTTATCCACGGGCTTTTCATCCACCAGCACGGCGCCGGAGAGAATCAGTGCCCTGGCCCGTTCGCGGCTTGCCGACAGCCCCAGATTCGTCAGCAGCAGATCCAGGCGGATTTTTTCTTCCCTGGCGGTCATGGCAACAGGTTGCCGATCGGAAAGGCCGTCTTCATCTCAGCAGAAAGCCACAGGTCGGGCCCGATTCCCTGGCCATCATGGCCGCAACGGCCGCCCCGATCCCCTGGGCATCGATGCCGCAGGAGGCCCGCTGTTCGGCCTGTGTGGCCTGTTCCACGAATTCATCTCCGATTCCCAGCCGTTTGACCTGAACGCCCTGGAGGTTGTGCTCTTCCAGGAATTCCAGAACGGCGCTGCCGAACCCTCCCTTGAGGACATTTTCCTCCACCGTCAGGATTTTCCGGAAAGATCCGGCGAGCTTTAAAAGGAGCTCTCCATCCAGGGGTTTGACAAACCGAACGTTCACCACGGCCGCCGAAATGCCCTCCTCCCGGAGCTGCTGTGCGGCGGCCAGGGCCGGATAAACCGCCGCCCCGATGGCCAGGATCGCCACCTCCGTGCCTTCGGCAAGCACTTCCCCCTTGCCGATTTCCAGGGGCTCTGGTTCCGGGTCGAGGGGGACGCCGAGTCCGCTTCCCCTGGGATAGCGGATGGCCGCGGGCTTTCCACAGGCCAGGGCGGTGCGCAGCATGCGCTGCAGTTCATTTTCGTCCTTCGGGGCCATGACGACCATGTTCGGGATCGCCCGCAGGTAGGAGAAATCGAAGAGGCCGTGATGGGTGGGGCCGTCCTCTCCGACGAATCCGGCCCGGTCGAGAGCGAAGGTGACGGGGAGATTCTGCAGGCAGACATCATGGAGAATCTGATCGTAAGCCCGCTGGAGAAAACTGGAGTAAATGGCCACCACGGGGAGGAAGCCTTCCGTGGCCAGCCCGGCGGCAAAGGTGACGCCGTGCTGCTCCGCGATGCCCACATCGTAAAAGCGGTCCGGAAACGCCTCGGCGAAGGCGTTCAGGCCCGTCCCTTCGCACATGGCGGCGGTGATGGCGACAATCCTGGGATTTTCCCGGGCCAGTTTCACCAGGGCGCCGCCGAAGACCGAGGTATAGGACGGCGGCGCCGGATGTCCTCCGGCTTTGGCCGGCCTCCCCGTTTCCAGCTCGAAGGGGGCGATCCCGTGGAAGCGAAGCGGTTCGGCTTCCGCGTACCGGTAGCCCTTGCCCTTGCGGGTGATGACGTGGACCAGCACCGGACCTTCCATGGTCCGCACGTCTTCGAGATTTCGGATCAGGTGGTCGAGACGGTGGCCTTCCAGGGGCCCCACGTAGGTAAAGCCCAGTTCCTCGAAGAGGACGCCGGGGACGAGGAGGGCCTTGAGGGATTCTTCCGCCCGCTTGGTGAATTCCACCACCTGCTCGCCGATGGAGGGGATGGTTTTCAGGATACTCTTGATTTCCTTGCGTATTTTCTTAACCGTCTGGCCGGTCATGATGTGGTTGAGGTAGGAGGAAAGGGCCCCGACGTTGGGCGAGATGGACATTTCGTTGTCGTTGAGGATGATGATCAGGTCCTTCCTGCGGTCTCCGGACCAGTTCAATCCCTCGAAGGCGAGCCCCGCCGACATGGAGCCGTCGCCGATGACGGCCACGACCTTGAAACGCTCCCCTTTCAGATCCCGGGCTTCGGCGATGCCCGCGGCTGCGGAAATGGAGGTGCTGCTGTGGCCGACATTGAAGACGTCGTAGGGGCTCTCTTCCCGTTTCGGGAAGCCGCTGATCCCCCCCTTCTGGCGCAGGGTGGAAAATCGGTCCCGGCGCCCGGTGATCAGCTTGTGGGCATAGGCCTGATGCCCCACATCCCAGATCAGCCGGTCTTTCGGGGTCGCGAAGACTTTGTGAAGGGCCAGGGTGAGCTCCACGGTGCCAAGGGAAGAAGCCAGGTGCCCTCCCGTGCAGGAGACCGTTTCAATCATGGCAGTGCGGAGCTCTTTCGCCAGGAGCGTCAGTGAGCCGATGTTCAGATTCCGGATATCTTCAGGATCCTGAATGCGGCTGAGAATACTGCCGGACATTTTATCTAAAGGGTTCATGATTCAAAAATAAGTGGACGACATCGTTGCGATTGACCAAGAAGACCATGGGCCGCCGCCGGTCTAGAACCGCCGCTCCACAAAATATCGAGCCAGCATCCGCAGCGGCGTCGCCCGGCCGTCAAAAGCGCTCAGATCGACCAGGGCCTCCTCAACCAGGGAAAAGGCCTTCTGCCGTGACGGCTCCAGCCCCATTAGAAGAGGGAAGGTCATTTTCCCCCGGACGGCGTCGCTTCCCGTGTTTTTTCCCAGCAGCGTCCGGTCCCCCTCGATGTTGAGAATGTCGTCGGCGATCTGGAAAACCAGGCCGATTTTGCGGCCGTAAGCCGTCAGGGCGGCGAGATCCTGCTCCGTCCCGCCGGCGAGAATCGCCCCGGCTCTCAGCGACACGACGATCATGGCCCCCGTCTTCCGGGAGTGAATCCGGTTCAGTATTTCGATATTTGCCGGTTTTCCTTCCGCCTCCAAATCGTCCGCCTGACCGCCCACCATGCCGAGCGCTCCGGCCGCCGCGGCGATTTCCGCAACGACCTGCAGAAGATTTTCCGGGGCGTCGCCGCGCAGACCGCCGCGGGTCATGAGCCCGAAGGCCTCCGTGAGGAGGGCATCCCCCGCCAGAATCGCCAGGGCCTCCCCGAAAACCTTGTGGCTGGTGGGCTTCCCCCGGCGGTAATCGTCGTTGTCCATGGCCGGAAGATCATCATGGATCAGTGAATAGGTGTGGATGTATTCCAGGGCGCAGGCGACGGGAAGGAGCGAATCGGGAGGGAGGGGCGAACCCACGGCCTCCGCCGCGGCCAGGCAGAGAATGGGTCTGATCCGCTTGCCTCCGGCAAAGAGGCTGTAGCGCATCGCCTTGAACAGCTCACCCGGGGCTTCCTCTCCGGGGAGGAAGCGGTCGATGGCTTCGTCGATCCGCTGCTTTTTCTCCTTCAGGTAGGCATTCAGATCCAGCGCCGGTTCAAGATTCATGGTTTTCTCCCGTGTCGGCGAAGGGCTGGGTTGTCACCTTCGAGTTCTCCGAAATCAACAGCTCCACGCGCCTTTCCGCCTCATCCAGGCGGGCCGCGCAGAGCCGGGAAAGGCGGATGCCTTCCTCGAAGGCCTTGAGGGATTCTTCCAGGGTCATTTCCCCCGCCTCCATTTTCCGGACGAGGGCTTCCAGTTTGGCCATTGCCTCTTCAAATTTTTCCTTTGCCATCGGTGTTCCTTTTATTTGGGGAGAATCCTTGTGACTTCCGCCTCCAGGCGGCCTTTGAGCACCTGGATCTCCAAGGAATCCCCGGCCGTAACCGCCGCGGCATCCCGGATAATCCCGCCTTCCGGCAAAGCCCGGGTGATGCTGTACCCCCGCTGCAGAACGGCGAGAGGGCTCAGAGAATCCAGACGAGCCGAAGCAAGGGACCAGCAGGCGCGGGTCCCTTCAAGGCGGGAGCGGCAGGCTGCGATCAGCAGCTTTTCCAGAGTTTCAATTTCCAGGCGGGTGTCCCGGATCCTGCGGAGGGGTCCCGCCTGCGCCAGCCGGAGCTGGTGGAGCATCAGTTTCTGTTTTTCCGCCGCCAGGCGCTGCTGCCCCACAAAACGGCAGCGTTCCCAGCGGTCATCGAGGGCCAGGCGGAAGCCGGCAATAAGCCGTTTTGGGTCCTTCAGCCGCTCCCGGCACCGGATCAGCCGTTCCCGATCCTGGGCCAGCTGCCGGCGGCAGCGATGGATCAGCCGGCTCCGGATGCCGGTCAGGGAGGCCAGGAGATCTTTTCTCGCCGGTACGGCCAGCTCCGCCGCGGCGGAGGGCGTCGGCGCTCGGAGATCCGCCACAAAGTCGGCGATGGTGAAATCCGTTTCATGGCCGATGGCGGAAATAACGGGAATGGCTGAGGCGGCGATGGCGCGGGCGACGCTTTCCTCGTTGAACGGCGCCAGGTCTTCCAGCGAGCCGCCTCCTCGGGCGATAATAAGGACATCCACAGATCCCAGGGCGTGCAGGTCCCGGAAGGCCTGGACGATTTCCCGGGGCGATTCCGCTCCCTGAACCCGCACCGGCGCGACCACGAGCGAGACGGAGGGGAACCGCCGGCCCGTGATGTTCAGGATGTCCCGGATCACCGCGCCCGTGGGAGAGGTGATTATCCCGATTTTCCGGGGGAGGTAGGGGATGGGTTTTTTTCGGGAGGGATCAAAAAGCCCCTCGGCCTGCAACCGGTCCTTCAACTGCTCGTAGGCCTTCTGCAGGGCGCCCGTCCCCCGCGGCTCCACCGCCTCCAGGATCAGTTGATATTCCCCCCTTGGAGCGTAGACGGCCAGTCGCCCCCGGCAGACGATCTGCATGCCCTCCTCGAGTTCAAAGGCGGGGGCACGGCGGTTGTGAAGGGACCGTGATCCGCCGAAAGTCTTGAAGAGGACCGCCCGGATCTGGCTTTTTTCATCCTTGAGAGTGAAATAGAGATGTCCTGAGGCGGGGCGGCGCAGGTTCGAGACTTCTCCTTCGACCCAGAGCAGGTCAAACCGGGTTTCCAGGAGGTTCCGAATGTGTTCGCTCAGTTCCGAAACCGTTAATATTTCCGTCATACTTCCCATCATCGGCATGCACCTATCAGATATTGTTATCCCTGACAAGCACGTTTTTTGGCCCTTCTTCCGCCGTTGACATTTGTGAGGCCATGATTTAAGAAGAATCACTTTTGCTGTTCTTTTCGTCCCTTAGGCGATTTTATCCCAGGCCTTTGGATCGATGAGATCCGGGGCGCCTGCGATTTGAGTTCCAACCGCGGGAATGGCCCAGGGAGCCCATGCCGTGGCGACACAGGCGGGCCAACAGACCGGATGCGGGCCAGGCGGTCCGATCGCCGGCGAATAAGGCGCCTTGACCGGAAACGGGAAAACTTTTCAGGAGAACTTATGGACAAAAAAGCTTATCTGAACAAAACCGTTGAACATGTGGATTTCACCGCGATCAATGCAGTGGACATCATCCGGGCCATGCGCGGCATGTCCTTCACGGCGCGGGATCTGGCCGTCGCCGCGGAAATTTATGACGCCATGCTGGCGGACCGGGACTGCGCCGTCATCCTCACGATTGCGGGCAGCACCAGCGCCGCCGGCTGCATGCAGATTTACGCGGATCTGGTCCGCCATAACATGGTCGATGCCATCGTCGCGACCGGGGCGACGATCGTGGACATGGATTTCTTCGAGGCGCTGGGATTCCGCCATTATCAGGGCACTCCCCACGTGGATGACCAGGAACTGCGGCGGCTCTATATCGACCGGATCTATGACACCTATATTGACGAAGAATCCCTCCAGGTCTGCGACCGCACGATCCGCGAGATCGCCGACGGCCTGGACCCCAGACCATACTCCTCTCGGGAATTCATCCGGGAGATGGGGCGGTATCTCACGACCCACGCGGCCAAGAAGAATTCCCTGGTCCAGGTGGCCTTCGAGCACGAGGTTCCCATCTTCTGTCCCGCGTTCTCGGACAGCAGCGCGGGCTTCGGCCTCGTCATGCACCAGGACAGCCATCCGGACCGGCATGTGAGCATTGATTCCGTGAAGGATTTCCGGGAGCTGACCCGGATCAAGATGGCGGTGGAGCATTCGGGACTGCTCATGATCGGCGGCGGTGTTCCCAAGAATTTCGCCCAGGATACGGTGATCTGCGCGGAAGTGCTGGGCAAGGAAGTGCCCATGCATCGCTATGCCATTCAAATCACCGTGGCCGATGCCCGCGACGGCGCTTGCTCCAGCTCCACGCTCCGGGAAGCGACGTCCTGGGGGAAGGTCGATGTCTCCTCCGAGCAGATGGTCTTTGCCGAAGCGACGTCCGTGCTCCCCCTTCTGACCAGCTATGCCTATCACCAGGGCAACTGGCAGGGGAGACCGAAGCGCCGGCTGGCGCAACTGTTTGCCTGAGGCGGAAAGAAACGGGAAGGAAGCCCGGGTTTCCTTCCCGTTCTGCCGGCCAAGACTGGATACAAAATATCCGGGTGGATAGCAAAACTGGATACAAACGGTCCGAATTCTGCCGCGGAATCCGTCCCAAGACATCTTTATCGCCCAGACTTAAAAAATCACTTAATGATTACAATCGGATGTAACTTATTATCTCTGAGGGCACGGTGCTTGCTGATTCGCTTTGCATGACCATTTCATGAGGCGATGGTCTTTCCTGTTTCAGCATCGCCCCTTGGTTGAATAAAAAATAATGAGTGATATCATGAAGAAAGCATTTTGTCTTCTCGCCGGTGCAATCCTGCTGGTTCTCGTGTCCCCCTGGGCCGCCACGGCGGGAGAGGCACCGATCGGGAAGGGCGAACGGCTGGATCTGCAGCGGTGCATCGAAGCGGCGCTCCGGAATCATCCCGCCCTTCAAGGCGCCCGGGACACGGTCCGGGTCGGGGAAAGCCGGATCGGCCAGGCCCGTTCGAACTATTATCCCCAGGTCAACTGGCAGACGGACTACAGCCGAGTCCGTCCCGCCACCTCCAGGGTCATCGAACGGCAAACCACCAATGACTACCGCACCACGGTGGGTCTGAGCCAGATGCTCTTCGATTTCGGGAAGACCAAGGCCCAGGTGGACATCCAGAAACTCTCGACGGATTCCTTCCGGCAGGACCTGAACAATACGGAGACGGAGATCGTCTTCGGGGTGAAACAGGCCTATTACACCCTTCTGCAGGCGGAGAAAAACCGGGAGGTTGCCGTAGAGACGGTCGGCCAGTTCCAGCACCATCTCGAACAGGCGAAGGGATTCTTTGCAGTGGGCACCAAGCCGAAGTTCGATGTCACCAAGGCCGAAGTGGATTTGAGCAATGCCATCCTGAACCGGATCCGGGCGGAAAACGCCACCCGGATCGCCCGGGTCAACCTCAACAACGCCATGGGGATTCCCGATGCTCCGGAATTCGCCATCGACGACACCCTTCTTCAGACGCCGTACAACGCGGATCTGCGCCTTGCCCTGGAAAGGGCCTATGCCGGCCGGCCGGACCTCCTGTCCGTCAAAAAAAGGGTCGAGGCGGCGGATCAATCGATCAACCTGGCAAATAAGGGATACTATCCCTATTTGACGGGGAATGCCGGATACGGTTACGGCGGCGGAGAATTTCCCCTCGGGGAAGGCTGGAGCCTCGGGGCGGCGCTGAATGTCCCCCTGTTCAGCGGTCTCCAGACCCGATATGCCGTGGCGGAAGCTCGGGCTGCGCTCGATGTCGTCAGGGCGGAAGAGTTGTCTCTCCGGCAGCAGATCCGTCTCGAAGTAGAGCAGGCCTTTTCCAACCTGCGGGAAGCTGGGGAGCGGACGATCGTGGCACAGGTCGCCGTTCGGCAGGCGGAAGAGAATGTGGAACTGGCCAACGGCCGCTATGGGGCCGGTGTGGGCAACCCCATCGAGGTGACGGACGCCCTGGTGTCCCTGAGCAACGCCCGGACGACCCATATCTCGGCGCTCACCGATTCCCGGATTGCCCAGGCAAGCCTGGAAAAAGCCATGGGGGTGAAATGAGAAAGGCGGAATCATGAAAAAGAAAGTGATCGCCGGTGTAATCCTGCTGATTCTTCTGGGAAGTGGGGTGTTCTTCCTCGTGAAGGGCGGGGAGAAGGCGCCGAAATACAGAACGGAGCCGGTTTCGCGGGGCGAAATCCGGGCGACGGTTACGGCATCCGGCACGGTCAACCCCGTCACCACCGTCCTGGTGGGTACGCAGGTATCGGGAACCATCAAGTATCTGTATGTCGATTACAATTCTTCCGTGAAGAAAGGACAGCTCCTGGCACAGATCGACCCCGCCATCTTCGAGGCCCAGGTCGGTCAGGCGCGGGCCAATATGCTGGCGGCTAAGGCCAACGTGGCAAAAGCCGAGGCTTCCCTGGCCGATTCCCGCCGGACAATGGAGAGAAACCGGACACTTTTCAACCGGAACCTGATCGCCCGCAGCGACCTGGATACGGCGGAAACCAATGCGGAGGTCGCCCGGACCCAGGTCGCCGCCGCCAGAGCCCAGGTCGAACAGACCCGGGCCGCCCTGAGCGGGGCGGAAACCAACCTGCGTTACACCAGAATCATCTCCCCCGTGGACGGGACGGTGATTTCCCGGAGCGTGGATGTGGGGCAGACGGTGGCCGCAAGCTTCCAGACCCCGACCCTCTTCAACATCGCCCAGGATCTGACCCGGATGCAGATCAATACCAGCGTGGATGAGGCGGACATCGGAAAGATCCGGGTGGACCAGCCGGTTGAGTTCAACGTGGACGCCTATCCCGATTTCGTTTTCAAAGGGAAGGTTGCCGAAGTGCGAAGCGCCCCGATCACCGTTCAGAATGTCGTCACCTATGATGTGGTCGTCCGTGTGGATAACCCGGAGTTGAAGCTCAAACCGGGCATGACGGCCAATGTCTCCATCGTTCTGGAAGAAAAGACGGGCGTGCTGCGGGTTCCCAACGCGGCCCTGCGCTGGCGCCCGGCAGATGCCGAAAAAGGAGGGAAGGCCTCCCCATCGAGGGCCAGGGGCCAGGGGGTTTGGGTTCCGGCGGAAGACAAGGCGAAACGCATCGCCGTCTCCACGGGGATCAGCGACGGTAGTAACACGGAAATCCTCGCCGGCGGCCTCCGGGAAGGGGAAAATGTGATCGTTGATGCCCTGAGCGATAAAAAGAAAAGCAACGCGTCCCAGCCGCTGCGGGGACCGGGGATGTTTCGTTAACATGGCGCTTCTGGAGACGCGGGACCTCTATAAGATCTACGAGGTGGGGGGGCAGGCCGTGCATGCCCTGGACGGGGTGTCCGTGACCATCGACCGGGGGGAGTTCGTGGCGATCATGGGACCCTCCGGCTCGGGAAAATCCACCTTCATGAATGTCATCGGCTGCCTCGATGAGCCGACGAAGGGGCGTTATCTCCTCGACGGAATCGAAGTCGGCGGCCTGCCTCGTGATGAACTGGCCGAAATCCGAAACCGGAAAATCGGTTTTGTCTTCCAGGGATTTAACCTGCTCCCGCGAACGTCGGCCCTGGAGAATGTGGAGCTGCCGATGCTCTATAACAACCTGCCCTCAGCCGAAAGGCATCAGCGGGCCATGGCGGCTCTCAAATTGCTGGGGCTGGACGGGCGGGAACATCACGCGCCCAACCAGCTCTCGGGGGGGCAGCAGCAGCGGGTGGCCATCGCCCGGGCCCTGGCCAACGACGCCCCGCTGATTCTCGCCGACGAGCCGACGGGAAACCTGGATACAAAGACCAGCATCGAGATCATGGAACTGCTGGTCCGCCTGAATTCGGAGTCCCGGATTACCATCGTGCTGGTCACCCATGAGCCCGATATCGCCGAATTCAGCCGGCGGATCATTATGTTCCGGGATGGGCGAATCGTCCGGGATGAAGTCATGGGGAAGCAGTCATGATCAATCTCCCTTCCACCGTGAAAATTGCTTTCCGCGCGCTGCGGGTCAACAAGATGCGCTCCGCCCTCACCATGCTGGGGATCATCATCGGTGTGGGGGCGGTCATCGCCATGCTCGCTGTGGGCACCGGCGCCAGCGAAAAGATTTCCGGCCAGATTTCCAGCATGGGGAGCAATCTGATCCTTGTCCTGCCGGGCAGCACAACGGCGGGGGGAATCAGGATGGGTGCGGGGACGCAGCAGACGCTGAACACGGGGGATGCCGAAGCCCTGAAGAGGGAGTGCTCCGCGGTGCAGGAGGTCGCACCGACGCTGAACGGCGCCGCCCAGGTTGTCTATGGGGATCAGAATTGGGCCACGGGCGTTTACGGGACGACGCCGGGCATTCTCACCGTGCGGGACTGGCCCCTGACGGCGGGGCGCTCCTTAACCGAACAGGATACCCGGAATGCGACCAAGGTGGCCCTGCTCGGGCAGACTGTCGTGGACAATCTCTTCGGCGGTCTGGATCCTCTCGGCCAGATTATCCGGATCAAGAAGGTGCCCTTTATGGTGGTGGGTGTCCTGGACAGCAAGGGGCAGTCCCCCATGGGGCAGGATCAGGACGACATCATTTACATCCCTGTGACGACCGCCCAGAAAAAGATCTTCGGGACTTCTTTTCCGGGGCAGGTGCGCGCCATTATGGTCAAGGCCAGAAGTTCGGACGCCCTCGATGAGGCGGAGCGGCAGATCACGGAATTATTGCGGGAGCGGCATCGCATCGGGCCTCAGCAGGAGAATGATTTCACCGTGAGAAATCTTACGCAGGTCATGCAGGCGGCGGAGGAGTCCAGCCGGGTGATGACCCTGCTGCTCGGCGCCATTGCCTCGGTCTCCCTTCTGGTCGGCGGCATCGGGATCATGAACATCATGCTGGTCTCGGTGACCGAACGGACCCGGGAGATCGGCATCCGCATGGCCGTCGGCGCCAAGACCTGGGATATCCGCCTCCAGTTCATCATCGAGGCCCTGACCCTCTCCCTGACCGGCGGAATCGTGGGAATCCTCCTGGGAGTCGGCACCTCCCAGGTCCTGTCGGCCGTGGCCGAATGGCCGACCATTGTCTCGCCCCTTTCCATCCTACTGGCCTTCGGCTTTTCCGGTCTGGTGGGGATCTTCTTCGGCTTCTACCCGGCCTACAAAGCCTCCCTCCTCAATCCCATCGACGCCCTGCACTACGAATAAACCCAGCTTATCCGCCGGAAGATCATTTTTGAAGCGTTAACAGAGCTGCGGTTTTTTTATCCATATCGGCACAGAAAAGATCGCCGTCCTCCAGTTCCACGCATTGGCCGTTTCCAAAACGTGCCGGAAAATCGATCACTTCCAACTGGCTGCTTGCGGGATCAAAGATTCTCAATTGCCAGCCGGTGTTGAACAGGACCTTGCCGCTGCGCAGCACGACGAGGGATGACTTTGTCGGATGCATGGTAAAAGCACCGGCACCGACCGCGGTCTCCAATTGCCATCCGGAAGGATCGTAATATTCAGGATAGGTTGCCTCCTCTTTCTTCATCAGGACAACCTTTCCGTCGGGCAAGGCCCCCGCGGCATACTGCCCGGGACCGCCCGTCGGCTGGATTTTGACTGCGGTCGCCCTGTTGGTGACCGGATCGAACAGCTCAAGGACAGGCAAAGTGAAAGAGCCATGGCTGCTTTCTCCGCCCACATTCAAAATGCTTCCCGTGTTCAGCAGCACCGCCGAATGGCCGCCTCCCGATCGCGGGGCGTGGAGTCGTCCGACATTCAGCGCCAGGCTTGAACTTGAGGAATCGAACCGATCCACCGTGATGTTGCCGCTGCCCATCGATCCCTCGTAGGCTCCGCCCGCCAGGATGACATCTCCGTTCGGAAGCAACGTGCAGGCAGGATGGAAAATTCTGTTTTCGGACATATTCCCGATCAGGGAGAATTGACCTGCCTGGGCGTCATACAGCTCAACACTGTTCAGCTCGGGGAATACCCGCCCGCCTGAACCTCCCGCCACCAGAACATTCCCGTTCGGCAGCGCAACGCTGCAGTGCCCGTTCCTCTTCTGATTCAGCGAACCGGTGGGGGCAAAGGTTTTCGTCGCCGGGTCAAAGAGCTCCGCCAGGGCATGGGTATCGGAAGGGCCGCCGGCCGCTCCGCCGACCAGGAGGACCCGGCCGTCACTCAGGACCGTCATGGTTCCCCCCGTATGAAAGAAGTTCATGGCAGGTAAAGGCGTCCATTCATACCCTGAACCCGGTACGGCTGACGCGAAAAGGACAATGAGAATCGAAAGTTGATAACAAACTAGAATTGTGGCGTATCCAAATTTCGACTTGACTTTCTTCATAACCGTTCTCCTGTTTACCCTCTGAAACGGGCAGATATTTTTAATACTACCATTCGTTGGCTTATTACATCTACCCATTAAAAATTTCCGTAGATGGTACACCCAATCATCCTCACAGCCCAACTTGGCGACTGAGATCAAAGGGGAAGATATCGCTGCCCTTGTGCTTCAGCGACATCTTCTGGCGAGGATTCAAAGCGCAATCTGCTTTCCTCAGCATAGTCTCTTCTAATTTCCAGGTGCGTGAGCTTCGCAAACTGGGAACATCGCTCCATGTGGCCATCTCTGTGGCGATCAGCCGCAAAGGACCATGGCATTT
>CAZKRB010000047.1:0-25505 GCA_964555065.1 uncultured Syntrophus sp. | reverse complement strand
GGCTTCAACTGCTCTTCCGTCAGTTCCTTCTGTTTCCGCCGGCAGTATTCGTAGGCGTCCAGTTCCCCGTGGCTGGCAAGGCTGTCCAGGCGGTGCAGCTCCAGGTGGAGGTCGAAATCGGGGATCCTCAGCAGCCGTTTGAGCCGGTTCGGCCGCATCTCCCGCACATTGGCGAAGATCATGTGGCATCGGATGAGCCCCAGGATCAGTTCCCGATCGATGCGGGAAAAACGCAGGCGGCGCAGAATTTTTTCCGCCACTTCAACGCCCTGCCGGTCATGGCCGTAAAAATGGATGCCCCGCTCGTCTTTGCTCCACCTCTCCGGTTTGCCCACATCGTGGAGCAGCACGGCCCAGGCCAGCCGGAAATCGGTGGGGTACGCCAACAAATGGAGCATGAGGAGGGTATGGGTCCAGACATCACCCTCGGGATGGAACTTCGGGGGCTGCTCCACCCCTCGGAGCGCTGCCACTTCCGGCAGAATCTGCTCCAGCAGGCCGGTTTCCATGAGCAGGCGCATTCCCCGCCCCGCTCCACCCAGGGAAAGGAGGCGGTTCAGTTCATCGGCGATTCGTTCGATGCTGACTTCACAGATCTCCGGCGCATGGGCTTTGATGGCGGCCAGCGTCTCCGGAGCAATGGAAAAATCCAGATTGGCTGCAAAGCGCACTGCCCGCAGCATCCGCAGGCGGTCCTCGGCAAAGCGGTCTTCGGGCCGGCCGACAGCGCGGATGAGACCGCTTTCCAGGTCGTCCCTGCCGCCTACCACATCAACGATCAGGCCGGAGTCCGGGTCCTGGAGCATGGCGTTGATGGTAAAATCCCGATGCTGCAGGTCTTCGAGATAACCGCCGGATGAACGGTACGCCGCCACTTCATGGGAATGGCCTTCCTCGATGACAATCAGGATGCCGAAGCGGATTCCCACGGCGACCGTATGGGGGAAGAGGCCCTGAACCGTCTCCGGCGGGGCGGAGGTGACAATGTCGTAATCCCCGGCGTCCACGCCCCGCAGGAAATCCCTCACGCAGCCGCCCACGAACCACGCTTCATGCCCCGCTTCCTTCAGGCGGCGGACGATTCCGGCGGCAATCTCCCGGCGTCGCGGGGCTGATTCTCCCTCCCCTCTCCGATCCTCTATCCTCATGGGGACACCGTCTCTCTAACAGGGAGTGTTCTTTTTCCCGAGTTTGATGGCGCAAAGATCGCCGCACATGGTGCATCCTTCTTCCTTGGCGCTCTCACTGCGTTCCAGCCAGGCGCGGCTCCGGTCGGGGTCGATGGACAGGCCGATCTGGCCGTCCCAGTTGAATTCGCTGCGATATTTCGCCATGAGAATGTCCTTTTCCATGGCGCCGGGATATCCCTTGGCGATATCGGCGATGTGAGCGGCGATCTTGGAGGCCATGATCCCCTCATGCACGTCCTCCAGGTTGGGGAGCCGCAGATGTTCCGAAGGCGTCACATAGCAGAGGAAGTCCGCACCCGCGGCGCCGGCCAGAGCCCCCCCGATGGCCGCCGTAATGTGGTCGTAACCGGGGGCGATGTCCGTGGGGAGAGGCCCCAGGACGTAAAAGGGCGCGCCTTCACAGAGGCTCTTCTGCAGGGCGATGTTGGCCTCGATCTGGGGATAGGGCACGTGCCCCGGCCCTTCGATCATGACTTGGACATCCTGCATCCGGGCCCGGCGGCACAGCTCTCCCAGGAGGATGAGCTCCTGGACCTGGCCCCGGTCCGTCGCATCGGCGAGACATCCCGGCCGCAGGCCGTCTCCGAGGCTGAGGACCATGTCATAGCGCCGGGCGATTTCCAGCAGGCGGTCATACTGGGCGTAAAGGGGATTTTCCGAGTCGTTGCGGTCCATCCACCGGGCCGTAATGGAGCCGCCGCGGCTGACGATGCCCAGGATCCGTCCCTGGGCGGCGATGCGCCCCACGCTCTCGCGGGTCACGCCGCAGTGCACGGTGATGAAATCCACGCCGTCTTCGCCGTTCTGTTCGATGGCACGGAACAGGTCGTCGGCGGTCATTTCCATGATGGACTGCCCACGATTGAGGGTGTCGGCGGCGGCCTGGTAGATGGGAACGGTTCCCACCGCCATGGTGGAGGCTTTCATCAGGGCCTGGCGGATCGCCCGGATGTCTCCGCCGGTGGAGAGATCCATCAGGGCGTCGGCGCCGGCGGCCGTGCATATCCGGACCTTTTCCAGTTCCATTTCCAGATCTACATGATCCCGGGAGGTGCCGATATTGGCGTTGATCTTGGTCCGCATCCCCTTCCCCACGGCGAGAGGGTCAATGGCGGTATGGCGGTTGTTGCGGATCACGACGATGCTGCCCTCTTCCACTCCCTTACGGATAAATTCCGGAGACACGCCTTCCTTCTCGGCGCACCGTTTCATTTCCTCGGTAATCCGGCCTTGTCTTGCCATTTCCAACTGCGTCATTTTGTTCCTTCTTTCCTCCCGGGTTCGCAAATGAGATGTTCCTATCTTTTCCAACCGCAACGGTCAAGGGCGTTCAAGAGAGGCGCGGCATGGTTCGTCGGACCGTGCCCCTTCCCGATTCGCCAGGCGAAGCGAATGACTTCCGAAATATAATTTTTTGCCTCCCGGACCGCTTCGTAGAGCGTTTTTCCCCGGGCAAGACCCGTGGCAATGGCCGCCGAAAAGGTGCAGCCCGTTCCATGAGTGTCCTTGGTCTCGATCCGTTCGGAACTGAATTCGAAGTAATCGCTGCCGTCGAAAAGGATATCCCGCGCCTCCCCGGGCAAATGCCCGCCCTTGACGATCACATTGGAAACGCCCAGCAGGTGGATCTTCCGGGCGGCCTCCTTCATATCCGAGGGGGAGGAAATGGTCATGCCGGCCAGCACTTCCGCCTCCGGCACATTAGGCGTCACAACCAGGGCCAGGGGAAGGAGGTCCGAAAACAGGCCTTCCAGGGCGTCATCCCCGATCAGCCGGGCGCCGCCCTTGGCCACCATCACCGGGTCGATCACGAGCTTCGCAATGCGATACTGGCGGATTTTCGCCGCGACAGCCCGCACCACGTCGGCATTGACCAGCATGCCTGTCTTCGCCGCGTCCACCCCGAAATCCGAGGCCACGGCATCGAACTGCCGTTCAATGAACGGCACCGGAACCTCGAAGACGCCCTGGACACCCTGGGAATTCTGCGCCGTCAGGGCGGTGACCACGCTCATCCCGAAACCGCCCAGGACGGTGATCGTCTTGAGGTCCGCCTGTATTCCCGCTCCACCGCCGGAATCAGAGCCTGCAATGGTCAGGACGCGCGCCGGTATTCTGTTCATCGGCTTCAAACTCCCCGGGGAAAATGCCCCTTGCGATAGTAATGAATGACGATCAGAATGCCTTCGGCCAGCGAGATGACCCCCTGCTGCCCCGTAAGCACATTGCTGATCCCGTAAGGCCGGCCGATTTCCATGGTGTCCCCCTCGAGGGAATAGGCGAAGCCCTCCAGGGTGATGCCCGTCACGGCGGAAGTAAAGGGGAAGAGGGAGACGGTCTGCCCTTCCGCGCCCTCCAGGACGCACCGTTCTCGGGTGAGAAGGATCTCGCTCCATTCATCGACCAGCCGGGCCGGAACGCCCCGATCGAGGGCCAGCTTCAGAACGGACAGATTCGCCAGGGTGTGATCGAGCCGCCCGCCCAGGGCGCCGAAGATGCGGATTTCCTCCGGTTCCAGAGAGAGGGCGTACTGCAGGGCCAGTTGGGTGTCCGTCTCGTCCTTCTCGCGGGGATAGCCGGCAATGCGCGTCCCGCGCCGGGATAGGACCTCCGCCGTCTCCGGGTTGAGGGAATCCAGATCGCCGATGACCACCTCCGGCGAGACGTCGATTTTCAGGCAGTGCTGCGCGCCGACGTCGGCACAGATGATTCGACAGGGGTCCAGGGCGGCAATCCTCTCCCGCAGCCAGGAATAATCCCGGATTTCCCCGCCACAGACCACCACAGCTTTTTTCTTCTTCATCGCTTCCTGCTTCGAACGGGAAAGGGCCATACCTCTTCCGGGATACGGCCCTTTCCCTGTCCTTGACGCTTCGTTTTTTAAAGTGAAATCCCGAAGAGATCACAGGCATTCCGGGCCGTTGTCTCCGCCAGGATTTCAAAGGGCATTTCCTTGATTTCCGCGACGCGCAGCGCCGTGTATTTCACGTAGGCCGATTCGTTGCGCTTTCCCCGGCGGGGGACGGGCGTCAGGAAGGGGGCGTCCGTTTCCACCAGGAGGGACTCCGCCGGGACGCGGCGGACGACCTCGCGCAGGGTGTCCGCCTTGGGGAAGGTCACCGTTCCCGGGATGGAAAGGTAAAATCCCAGATCCAGGCATTTCCTGGCCATGGCGTAGTCGCCGGAAAAGCAGTGGATGACGCCCCGCCGCTCGCCCTTCCAGGCGGAGAGAAGCTCCAGCGTTTCCCGGTGGGCCTCGCGGTCATGAATGACGACCGGGAGATTCAGGTCTTCCGCCAGTTCCAGCTGTTCCCCGAACCGGCGAATCTGATCCTGGCGGGGAGAACGATTCCGGAAAAAATCCAGGCCGATTTCTCCATAAGCGACGACCTTGGGGGCGGCGGCAAGCTCCCGCATCCGCTCGTAGGTCTGTCGGTCGATCGCCTTGACTTCATGGGGATGAATGCCCACCGCCGCATAAACCATGTCATATTTTCCGGCGATTTCCACCGCCTTCCGGCAGTCTTCGAGATCGATGCCGATGGTGACGATCGCCTCGACTCCCGCCTCCCGGGCCCGGGTGATCACCTCTTCGCGGTCGGAATCAAATTCCGGCAGCTCAAGATGGGCATGGGAATCAATCATCATGACGGCTCGTCGGCGCCCTCAGCCGTTATTTCCACGGTCATTTCCTCGGCATTGCCGGACACGTCGGGCAGCGTATCCGTATATTCCTTCAATTCCTCAGGGGAAATCTCTTTTCGGATCAGCATCTTGTCTACGATCCGCCGGTCCACCTCTCCTCTGATTCCTTTTGGCCTGTTCTCCATTTTAAAATACCTCCCGCTCCAATCTTCTTAATTTTCGGCTGTTTTCTATAATATTTTTCCTTTTTACGCAACTGATTCCTCAGAAGCGCCCTATTCTGTCCACAGGCTGAGCGATTTATCATAAAATAACGTCTCGCTTCATTGATCAAACAGATGACTTGAAGTTACTTAAGAGCGACCCACGCCCCTTCGGGCGCTTTGAAGTAGAGTAAATTTGTCGAACTTACTCAGAAGGGAAAACGAAGCTGCGGCTGCAATTTGTCTGGAGACACGGGATAAAGTGGGTTATTATAAAATTGTTTCATCCAATACTTTCCAGGAGGCATCCTTATGTCCCTTCATCCCCTTGCCGGTCAGCCGGCTCACCCTACCCTGCTGGCCAATATTCCGCGGCTGGTTTCCTCTTACTACACCCTTCACCCCGATGCCGCCCAGGAAGGGCAACGCCTCGCCTTCGGCACCTCCGGCCATCGCGGGACGCCGAAGAATGGAACCTTCAATGAGGACCACGTCCTGGCGGTCTGCCAGGCCATCAGCGACTACCGGAAGGAAATGGGCCTTTCCGGGCCGCTGTTTATCGGCATGGACACCCACGCCCTGTCCGAACCTGCCTTTGCCACGGCCCTGGAAGTGCTTGCCGCCAACGGGGTGACGGTTTTTATCCAGGAGGGACGCGGCTATACGCCGACGCCCGTCATCTCTCACGCCATCCTGACCTGGAACCAGAAGCACATGACGGCTCATGCCGACGGGATCGTCATTACGCCGTCCCACAATCCGCCGGAGGACGGCGGCATCAAATACGATCCACCCCATGGAGGCCCCGCCGACACGACCGTCACCGGGGATATCGAGCGGCGTGCCAACGCCCTGCTGAGTTCCGGACTGCGCTCCGTCCGGCGGATCCCCCTGGAGCAGGCCCTGAAGAGCGACCGGGTAAAACCCTATGATTACATCCAGCCGTACGTGGAGGATCTGAGAAACGTCATCGACATGGACGTTCTGGCCGGCGCCCGGCTCCGCATCGGCGCCGATCCCATGGGAGGCTCCGGGCTGGCCTACTGGGACCGGATTGCCGACCGTTATGCCCTGGACATCGAGGTCGTCAATCCCTTCGCCGATCCCACCTTCGCCTTCATGACCCTGGACAAGGACGGCAAGATCCGGATGGATTGCTCCTCCCCCTACGCCATGGCCCGCCTGATCGAGCTGAAAGACCGCTTTGACATCGCCTTCGGAAACGATCCGGATTTCGACCGTCACGGAATTGTCACCCGGAGCGCCGGGCTGCTGAACCCCAACGCCTACCTGGCCGTGGCCATCGACTACCTGTTCCGGAACCGGCCGCAGTGGGGAAAGGAAGTGGCGATCGGCAAGACCCTGGTCTCCAGCGGGATGATCGACCGGATTGCCGCCTCCCTGGACCGGCGGCTGTGCGAGGTCCCCGTGGGCTTCAAATGGTTCGTCACCGGGCTGCTGGCCGGCGAGCTCGGCTTCGGCGGCGAGGAAAGCGCCGGAGCTTCCTTCCTCCGCCATGACGGCCGAGTCTGGACGACAGACAAGGACGGGTTCATCATGGATCTGCTGGCGGCGGAAATTCTCGCCCGCACGGGGCGCGACCCCGGAGAGATCTACGCCGGCCTTACCGAACGGTTCGGGGAGTCGCTCTACGACCGGATGGATGTCGCCGCCACGGCGGCGCAGAAGGCGATCCTGAAAAAACTGTCTCCGGAACAGGTGACCGCGGCGGAACTGGCGGGGGAACCCATCCTGGCCACCCTGACGAACGCCCCGGGCAACGGCTCGCCCATCGACGGACTCAAGGTCGTCACGGAAAACGGCTGGTTTGCCGCCCGGCCGTCGGGCACGGAAGACATCTACAAGATTTACCTGGAAAGCTTCAAGGGGAAGGAACATCTGGAGCGGATCCGGGAAGAGGCGCAGGCCCTGATCAATGCCACCTTCGCCGCCGCGGGCCTCTGATGCGGAATTCCCCGGAGCGCTGGCGTCAGCGGCGGCGCAGGCGGGGGTCTAATGAGTCCCGGATCCCCTCCCCCAGGAGATTGTAGCCCAGGACGGTGAGGAGGATGGCCAGCCCCGGATAGAGGGACAGCCACCAGGCGATGTCGATGTTGTCCTTTCCGGCGGTGAGGATGTTGCCCCAGCTCGGCGTGGGGGGCTGCACCCCGATGCCGAGAAAGCTGAGCGCCGATTCCGTGAGGATCGCCCCCGCAACGCCCAGGGTGGCCGTCACCAGGATGGAGGCCATGGCATTGGGGAGCATGTGGACGAAGATGATCCGCAGATCACCGGCCCCGATGGCCCTTGCCGCGAGGATGAAGTCCCGCTGCTTCAGGGAGATGAAATCGGCGCGGACCAGGCGCGTGATTCCCATCCAGCCGGTGATGCCGATGATGATCATGATGTTCCAGATGGAGGGCTCCAAAAGAGCGATCACGGCCAGGATCAAAAAGAACGTGGGGAAGCAGAGCATGATGTCCACAAAGCGCATGATGAGGCCATCCACCCAGCCGCCGTAATAGCCGGCCACCGCCCCCAGGATCGTCCCGATCACGATGGCGATGCCCGTGGCCACGAAGCCCACCTTAAGGGAAATCCCCGCCCCCCAGATCATCCGGCTGCACACATCCCGCCCCAGTTGATCCGTCCCGAACCAGTGCGCGGCGGTCGGTGGGGCGAGAATGTTCTTCAAGTCGATGGCGTTGGGATCGTAGGGGGCAAGCCAGGGAGCCAGGAGGGAAACGACAAAGAGGGACAGCACCAGGACGCACCCCGCCAGGGCAAAACGGTTTTTCAGGAAACGGCGGCGGAAATCCTTATCCATGGCAGCTCCGATCCTTTCAGGAAACCCGGATCCGGGGATCGGCCAGCGCATACGAAACGTCGGCCAGCAGGTTGCCGATCAGCGTCAGCACCGCCCCGATGAAGAGAATCCCCATCACCGTGGGATAGTCCCGGGCCATGACCGACATGTAGAAAAGCTGCCCCATCCCGGGAATGGCGAAGATCGTCTCGAAGATCACACTGCCGCCGATGAGACCCGGCACGGAAAGGCCCAGGATCGTAATGACCGGCAGAAGAGCGTTCCGCAGGGCGTGCCGGTAAATCACCGCCCGCTCGCTCATCCCTTTCGCCCGCGCCGTCATGATGTAATCCTGGCGGATCACCTCCAGCATGTTGGCCCGCATGTACCGGGAAAGCCCGGCCAGGCCGCCGAAAGCGGAGAGGAAAACGGGCAGGATCAGGTGCCTGCCCAGGTCGAGAAGGGCCGCACCCGGCGGCAGGTATTCATAGTTCAGAGAACGGATTCCCGAAATGGGCAGCCAGCCGAGCTGGAGGCCGAAGAAAATCATGAGCAGCAAGGCCAGCCAGAACGTGGGGGTGGCAAAGCCGATAAAGACGATGACGCTGGAGATCCGGTCGAAAAGGGAATCCTGGTGGACCGCGGCCAGGACCCCCAGGGGAATGGCGACGGCAAGGATCACAAGCAGGGAGAGGACGTTCAGGGAGATCGTAATCGGCAGGCGCTCCACAATTTTGTCCGCCACCGGGCGATGGTCGGCGGCAAAGGAAGTCCCCAGGTCAAAAACGACGAGCTTCTTTGCCCAGATGAGGTACTGCTGGTGGAGAGGCTTGTCCAGATCATAGAGGGCTTTCAGGCGCTGCCTGGCCTCGGCGGATGCCCTTGGATTCATCTGGGTTTCCATGTCGGTGGGCAGGCCGGGAGCCAGGTGCATCACGGCAAAGCAGATGATGGAAATCCCAATCAGCAGCGGGATCATGAAGAACAGGCGTTTCAGGATATACGACAGCATGGCTTTCCCCGCCCCTTCAGCTGCTGATCAGGCCGAAGAGACGATTTTTTTCCAGGGTGGCCACCGTTCTTTGGAAATGTTCCGCTGAATGGGCTTCCAGGGTCAGGATCGGCCTGGGCTCTCTCTCCCGGAGAAAAGCGAAAAGCTCCGGGAAGGGGAAGGTGCCCTCGCCGATGGGAAGGTGGGCATCCCGGCTTCCGTCGTTGTCGTGGAGATGGATCTCCCCGAGGAAGTCCCCCAGTTCCTCCAGCCAGGGGGCCAGGGGAAGGGCGGAAAAGGCATTGAGATGTCCCGTATCGAGGCAGAAACGGACGTGAGGGGAAGCGAGCCCCTTCAGGAGTCGGGCGAGCTGGCGCGGCGTCGATTCATAGACATTTTCCAGGACCAGCAGAGTGTCCAGCTCCACCGCCCGTCCCGCAAAGTCCCCCCAGAGGGAAAGGCTGTTTTCCAGCCACTGCATCTCCGTCGAAACATAGTAACGGGCGTCGAAGGAGGGATGGCAAACCACGGTACGGGGCCGGAACAGGGGAACCAGATCGAACACCTGCTGCAGGCGTTCCCGGGAAATAGCGCGGATTCTGGGATCGACGGCTCCCGGCCGCAGATCCATGAAGGGCGCATGAAAGGTGACCCTCAGTCCCGCCTCGGTCAGACGGTCCGCAACCTCCCGGCCCTCCCGTTTCCCCACCGAATCGAGGATAGCGTAATCAAAGCCGATCTCCGGCTGAATTCCGCTCGCGATGACCGTATCGAGGAAATTACCCAGAAGCATTCGAAACGGGACATGAACCTGGAGGTATTTAAGAATCTCTCTCATGGAGGAAAAGGCCCTTCCGCTCTTGTTTCTTGATTTTACAGGGAGTTTTCTTTATCACAAGAATCCTGATTGCACAACCGCCAATTGCCCGCGATTTGCAATTGACAGGTTTTTTGCCTTTTGTTACTTAAATCGCTGAAATTTTCGCTGTTCCCATTTATTTACAGGAGGGCCTTGATTATTCTAAAAGCAACGACCGAAACGGATTCCAAAGCAAGGGTCCTGATGTGCATCAATGCCATTCTGGAGAAAAAAGCCGGACGGCTGGTGATCCTCAATGTCAAGGAGATTTCTTCCTTTGCCGATTACTTCATCATCTGCGACGGATCATCGGACCGCCAGGTTCAGGCCATCGCCGCCGCGGTGCAGGAGCGGATGAAAAAAGCCGGGATCCTGCCCCTGGGTGTGGAGGGGGAAAGCGTCGGCAAGTGGGTTCTGCTCGATTATGCCGACGTGATTATCCACATTTTTTATCAGCCGATCCGGGAGTTTTACGATCTGGAGCGTCTCTGGGCCGATGTGCCCCGGATGGAAATTCCCGATGAAGCCACGGAACTGACCAGCCTCGACGACGGGATGTAACCTTGAACTCTCTCATTCAGGGCATGGTCGATCTTTTCTTTCCTCCGCGCTGCCTGTCCTGTTCCGAGCTGCTCCTCTCCGGTCAGCCTTTCGGTTTCTGCCCGGACTGCCTTTCCCGGATTTCCTTCCTTGCGCCCCCCCTCTGCTCGATCTGCGGTGCCCCTCTGCCTGCAGGAACGGAGGATGGCGCCCTCTGCACTCGGTGCGTGGATCAGCGTCCCCCTTTCGAGCGATGCCGTTCCCTGGGGCGATACGAGACGGTCCTTCTTGAGGCCATTCACGACCTCAAATACCGGGGCGTCATGGCGGCGGGAGCCGTCCTGGGGGAGATGCTGGTGGCCTTTGGGCGAACCGCCCTGCCCCCGGAGGAATTCGATCGGGTTGTCCCCGTTCCCCTTCACAAAAAACGGCTGCGGGAGCGGGGGTTCAACCAGTCGCTCATTCTGGCGAGGCCGCTGGCCCGGGCTTATTCCCTGACCCTCGATTTTTCCTCTCTGCGCCGCCGCCTCCATACCACCCCGCAGATCGCCCTGGGAAAGGAGGAGCGGGGCGCCAATGTGCGCAACGCCTTTGAAGTCGTCCGGAAAGAAGCCATCGTCGATGCCCGGATTCTGCTTGTCGATGATGTCTATACCACGGGAAGCACCGTCAGGGAATGCGCGCGGGTTCTGCTGGCAGGCGGCGCACGATCGGTTTCGGTGGCAACCCTCGCCAGGGCCTGACCTCGCTGGACAACATCGCCTGCGGCTCGGGGGAGCGGCTGCGCCTTCGAAATCGCCCCCTCCTTCTCTCATCGCCTGTCGTCACTTTACGTCCGGCAGCCGGGAGAGAATCCGAAACGGAAAGGAGAAATTCTTCCTTGCCGGCAGGCGGAGCGGCGAAATAATATTCTTCAACCATGGAGAGGTGAAGATGAACAAAATTCTCGATTGGAAAAACCTGAAGGAAGAAGTGGATCGGCTCCGCCGGCAGGGAAAGAAAATTGTTTTCACGAACGGTTGTTTCGACATTCTGCACGTGGGGCATGCCCGTTACCTGCGCCAGGCCCGGGAAAAGGGAGATCTCCTGATTCTCGGCCTGAACAGCGACGCCTCGGTCAGAAAAATCAAGGGCGAAAAGCGCCCGCTGATTCCCCAGGAGGAGCGGGCCGATCTGCTCGCCTGCCTGGAGTTTGTGGATTATGTCACGATCTTTGAGGAAACGACCCCCCTGGAACTGATTCTCTACCTGAAACCGGATGTGCTGATCAAGGGCGGCGACTGGGCCGAAGAGCAGGTGGTGGGGCGGAAGGAAGTGATGAGCTGGGGGGGCGCCGTAGCGATCATCCCCGAAATTCCCGGTGCGTCCACCACCAACATTGTGGAAAAGATATTATCAGTTTACGGGGATAGGGAATAATTGTCCTTTACAAAAGTCTCTTCATCGTGTATGAAGGTACGCTTTCGGATGCTTGCAGTCTGCTCATCAACAACTCTTTTTTTGGGGCAATGGAAATGGTGCGTGAAATGACTCTATCGTCTGACAAACTGGAATTTTTCAGAAATCTGCTGACTCAGAAAATCAATGAATTGCTGGAAGATGCCGGAAAGACCGTCGCGGACATGACGGACAACAAGGAAAACTATCCCGATCCGACCGACCGGGCCTCTCTCGAATCCGACCGGAATTTTGAACTGCGGATGCGCGACCGGGAAAGGAAGCTGATCGCGAAGATGCAGGAGGCCATCAAGCGCATTGACGATGGTGAGTTCGGCATCTGCGAAGTCTGTGGCGGACCAATCTCGGAAAAGAGACTCATGGCCAGACCGGTAACGACCTTTTGCATCGACTGCAAGACCAAACAGGAGAAGCTGGAGAAACTCAAGGGGGAATAATCCAGGAACGGTCCCTCCCCTCATTTGCCGTCATTCTGCTGAAGGCCTTCTCCTGTCCGAGGTGAAGGCCTTTTCATTCAAAAGATTGTCCACCGAAGTCCTTGATTTCTCTTCCGCCTATCACCCCATGTCCATGTATGTAAAGATCGCAGTCAATATTCCGACGGATACCCAGTTTACCTACGCGGTGCCGGAATCTCTCCGGAATGAGACCGCAGTCGGAAAACGGGCGCTGGTCCCTTTTGGCACGACGAAACTGACCGGTTATATCCTTGCCATTCTCAACGAAGCGGATTTCACCGATACCAGGGAAATTCTGGACGTCCTGGATGCCGAGCCCCTTTTTACCCCGGAGGATCTGGCCTTCTATTCCTGGGCTGCCGCTTATTACCATTATCCTTTGGGCAAAGCCCTCCATGATATTCTCCCGGGCGGCATCGACCTGAAAAGCGACCGCCTCTTTAAAGCCGCGCCCCATGGGGCTTTCTCCAACCCCCCTTCGGAAGGGCAGCAGATCATTCTGGAGCAGATCGAGGCTTCTCCGCAAGGATTGACGCTCCGCCGCCTGCAGAAACTCTTCCCCGGCGCGTCGCTCCGACGGGACCTTGCCGCTCTCCTGGCGGCGAATCGCATCGTCAGCGATGAAGAGCTGAAGCGGCCGGAAATTCAAAAGAAAATGGAGAAGCAGATCTCCCTCGCCGCGGATTGCCCTGCCACGCCGCCCCTTCCAGCGGTTCAGAAACGCATTTTTTCTTATTTGAAGGAAAGGGGAACGGCTGGATACGCCGAACTGCGCACGCTCACGCCCAACCCCTCACCGATTGTCGGCCAACTCCTGAAAAAAGGGCTGATCACCCTTTCCGAGAGGGAAGTCTACCGCTGCGCCGAAGAATCCCCGGTCATAGGCGCCGGTGCGAATCTGTGCCTGAACGAAAATCAGGCCGACGCCTGCAGAATCCTGGATAAGGCCATTGCCTCCCGACAATTTCAGCCCTTCCTCCTTCACGGCGTCACAGGCAGCGGCAAGACGGAGGTTTATTTCCAGGCGATTGAGGGCGCCCTGGCTGCCGGCGGCGGGGCGCTTTATCTGGTGCCCGAGATCGGCCTCACGCCTCAGTTGCTTTCCCGCACTTCCCGACGCTTTCCGGGAGTGGAGATTGCCGTGCTGCACAGCAGCATCGCCCGGGGAATCCGTTACGACAACTGGCGCCGACTCCAGCAGGGCGAGATTCGCCTGGCCGTCGGTGTCCGCTCGGCACTCTTCGCGCCCCTTCCCGGACTGCGTCTGATTATCGTTGATGAAGAGCATGATGCCTCTTATAAACAGGATGTGCGGATGCGTTATTCAGCAAGGGATCTGGCCATCCTGCGCGCCCGGCAACAGAATGCCGTCATCGTCCTTGGCTCGGCCACGCCGGATGTGCAGACCTTTTTCCATGCCCGCCAGGGGAAATACATTCGTCTCTCCCTTCCTTCCCGGGTGGAAAACCGCCCCCTGCCCGAGGTCCGGATTGTCGACATGAAGGCGGAACCGAAAGAGAAAGGGGGAATTCCGGTCTTGTCCCGGACCCTGAAGACGGCCCTGGAGGAGACCTTCCAGAAGGGCACACAGGCCCTTCTTTTCCTCAACCGACGGGGATTTCACACCTTCCTCCTCTGCCCGGAATGCGGCTACGTCTTTACCTGCCCGAACTGTTCCGTCTCCCTGACCCTGCATGCGCAAGCGGAAAAAATGCAGTGCCATTACTGCGATTATTCCCTCAAGACCCCTTCCCTCTGCCCGAGATGCAGCAGTCGGCACGTTCAGTTTTATGGAGCCGGGACAGAGCGTCTGGAAAAGGAAATCCGGGAGCACTTTCCCCAGATCCGATCCGCCCGGATGGATCGGGATACCACCGCCCGGAAGGGCGCGCATACCCGGATTCTCAAAGCCTTCGACCGAAAGGAGATCGACCTCCTCATCGGCACCCAGATGATCACCAAAGGGCACGATTTCCCCAACGTAACCCTGGTCGGGGTCATCGCAGCCGATACGGCGCTGAATCTTCCCGATTTCCGGGCGGCGGAAAGAACGTTCCAGCTTTTGACACAGGTTTCGGGACGAGGCGGCCGGGGTGAACAGGAAGGCCAGGTTGTCATCCAGACGCTCAACCCGGATCATTACGCCATTCAGAGGGCAAAAGATCATGATTATGAGGGGTTTTATGAAGAGGAGATCCGGATTCGCACATCCCTGGGCTACCCTCCCTTCTCCCGCCTGATCAACCTCCAGCTTTCCAGCCTGCACGAGGAGCGGGGCAGCCGGGAGGTGGAGGAACTCGGCCGAAGGGCCAGAGCCCTCAGCGGATCGGAATCGGGAATTTTTCCGGCGGTGGAAGTCATTGGACCTGCCGAAGCACCCATTGCCAAGATCAAAGGCCGCCACCGCTGGCAGCTTCTCCTGAAGAGCGACAACCTGCAGGCCCTCCACTCCTTGACCCGCGCCCTGCTGACCTCGGAGTGCGCCGGTAAACTGGAGGTCCAGGTCGATGTAGACCCCGTGAATTTCATGTAATTTGAATTGACAGGCCTTTTTCTTTTTATTAAATTGTTACTTCGTTGAAGGCCCGCTTCTCCCCGTTCTCCGCGGGAGGTAAAAGCAGGCGGTCAACGGGCTACGGCACGGGATCTTCCAACGATCCTTCACGGCTTCGGCTCTGGATCATCAAACGATTCATCGGGGATTTCGCACGGCGGAATTCTCACTTCTCTTTCAAACAGGAAGGAAAGAAAAATGGTGAAAATCGGCGTCCTGCTTTCAGGGTGCGGCGTCTACGACGGTTCGGAAATTCATGAAGCGGTTGTCACTCTCCTTGCCCTGGACAGGGCGGGGGCGGAAATTCTCTGCCTGGCCCCCGACATGGAACAGATGGAGGTGATCAATCACCTGACGGGTCAACCGATGGCGGAAAAGAGAAATGTCCTCGTGGAGTCGGCAAGGATCGCTCGGGGAAACATCCGCGATGTGCGCGATGTCCAGGCGACCGATATCGACGGCCTCATTCTCCCCGGCGGTTTCGGAGCGGCCAAAAACCTCAGCGACTTTGCCACGAAGGGGAATCAGGCCACCGTCCAGCCGGAGGTGAAACGTCTGCTCACGGAGATGGCAAAGGCCGGAAAACCCATCGGCGCCATCTGCATTGCACCCGCAACCCTGACTGCCGCCCTGAGCGGCTTTTCCCCCGAAGTCACCATCGGGGATGATCCTTCAACAGCCGCAGCCATCGAAGCCATGGGGGGAAGGCATCAAGCCGCCGCCGTGGAAGAGATCTTTGTGGATCTGCAAAACAGGCTCGTAACGACGCCGGCCTACATGCTGGGACCGGGGATCAAGGAGGTTGCGGCCGGAATCGAAAAGCTGGTCGAAAAGGTCCTGGAACTCGTGGTTTGATCACCCTTCATCGCCGGCGCGGTGTGAAAACCCCGCCAACGGAGCCGGGCGATCTTCCTCATTCAAACATCCGGATCATTCCGGGAAATGAAGTGCCGGGAGACGGCAAGCATTAAAAGGGTAAACTCCGGTTTTCCCGAGGGGAAAACCGGGACGGAAAAGGGATTTTCTGCGGTGTGCCGCATCGGGGAATTCGGCCCGTCGAGGGATCGGTTCCGCTTCGGAGTTAACGGTATAAAAACCAGAAAGGAGATACGATTATGATGATTCACCTGCCCGATCTGCCCTATGCCAAGGATGCCTTGGCGCCCTACATCAGCGCCAATACGCTTGAATTTCATCACGGCAAGCACCATAAGGCCTATGTGGACAATGCCAACAAACTGCTTGCCGATACGGACCTGGCCAATGAGAGTCTGGAATCCATCATCCGAAAAACGAGCGGCGACGCCTCCAAAGCGGGGATATTCAATAATGTGGCCCAGGTCTGGAACCACAGTTTCTACTGGCAGTGCATGCAGCCCAATGGCGGAGGCCAGCCGACCGGCGCCGTTGCTTCAAAAATCAACGCCACTTGGGGAAGTTTTGAAAAATTTGCCGAGGAATTCAAAAATGCGGGAATGACCCAGTTCGGCAGCGGCTGGGCCTGGCTCGTCCTGGAAGGGGATGCCCTGAAAATTGCCAAGACTCCCAACGCGGACACGCCCCTGGCCCACGGCCAGAAAGCGCTGTTGACGGTCGATGTCTGGGAACATGCCTATTACCTTGACTATCAGAACCGCCGGGCGGATTACCTGAATACCTTCGTGGAGAAACTGATCAACTGGAATTTCGTCAATTCCTGCCTGGGCTGAGGGAACTCCCCCTGATTTTCGGGCCGCTTTCCACAACCGAAGGCTGGAAGCGAACGTCAGGCCCACGAAGGATGGAGTTCGGGGAGCCGACCTGAACGCCAGGAAAAAAGCGGCCTGACAGGACATCGGGCGAAGGTGTTCCTGCCGGAATCAACCGGGTTCCAGGCAGGAACACCTTTGAATTCCTTCTTCTCTTTTTCTCCGCGACAGAAAGTCACGGCATACTTTTTGAGATGCCGTGATTCCATGGAATCTTCATCCACACCTTCCGCCCACTATCTCGGACACCGTCAGCGCCTGAAAAAGAAGTTTTTCGAATGCGGACTCCCGGCCTTCCATGATTACGAAGCGGTGGAGCTTCTGCTCACCTATGCCATTCCCCGAAAGGACATCAAAGGACTGGCAAAACATCTCCTGGAACGTTTCGGCTCCCTGAAAGGGGTCATGGATGCGGAACTGGAAAGCCTGCTTGAGGTGAAGGGCATCAGTACGCATGCCGCAGGGCTCTTCAAAATGGTCAAGGAGATGGGCGTCCTCTATCTTCAGGAAAAAGCCCGCGAGAAACCCCAGATTACGTGCACCGGCGAGCTGCTCGATTTCTGCAAAATCGCCCTGGGCGGCCTCAAGGACGAAAATTTCTGTGTCCTTTACCTTGACACCCAGAATCGGATCATCGCCTTCGAAACCATCCAGAAGGGAATCGTCAACCAGGCCGTCGTATACCCGCGCCAGGTTATTGAACGGGCCCTTTCCCATAAGTCTTCGGCGTTGATTCTTGTGCACAACCATCCTTCCGGGTTCACCAAGCCTTCCGATGCGGATATCCGCTTGACCCGGACCATTCAGGATACGGCGAAACTCCTGGATATCGTGGTCCATGATCACCTGATCATCGGTGAAAACCGCTTTTTCAGCTTCCGGGAGGAAGGAATCATGCCCCGATAAGCAACAAAAAAGGAGGCTATTTCCAGCCTCCTTAATCTTCATCCTTAATAAATAACGGCTACGCTGCGGCTTTGACGGGTTCGCCATCCGGAGTCAGGGGATGCTTCCCCTCCACTGCAATGACCCGCTCCGTCGGGATCAGTCCTTGCCGTCGACGCGCTCTTTCAGCTCTTTGCCGACCTTGAAAAAGGGCAGCCGCTTGGGAGATACTTTAATGTTTTTACCAGTTTTGGGATTTCTTCCCGTGTAGGCACTGTAATTTCTCACGACGAAGCTTCCAAACCCCCGGATTTCTATCCGCCCCCCATTGCGCAACTCTTCGGTAAATCCTTTGAAAAGCAGATTAATCACCTCAATGGCTTTTTTTTCAGTCAAACCTTCCTTTTTGCTCAAAGCCTCGATGAGTTCGGACTTGTTCATAGCACCTCCTTGTGTGATGACTGCTTTGAAATCCCTTCCTGGCGAACGAAGAGCGGTATTTTGAAATAACCGTCTAATATGCCTCTTGATTTGGCGGACTATTCATTATTTTAGGCTGAATGTCAAGACAATTTTCCCTCCGGAGATTAGATATTTTGAACGGCCGGTTTCATTTGTAGTTGACAACAGGGGAAACAGTGATTAGGTTTTAAAAAATTTAAAGGAGATGATCTTCTTGATTAATAAATACAAGTGTAAAAAAAGGGGCGGGATTATTCAGGCCATCTGCGAAGAGCCGGCCTGTGAATGGTACCTGAAAAATGAATCCTTCCTGAACTGCACCTGGGTTGCCTGCAATTACGGTCCGTTCACGTTAGAGGAAGTCGGCGACATGATGGGCGTGACACGCGAAAGAATTCGGCAGATCGAAGCCAAAGCGCTGAAAAAACTCCAGCACAAAAAAAGGCGGGATCAGTTAAAAGACTTCGCCCTGCCGAACAACGAGTGGGATGTCATGTAAAATCTCCGGGAAGGGGGAAGGATTCCTCTTTCTTCATTTTGCCTTCCGTCACAATTCTCTCTCTGAAGTCCTTTATCCCTTGCTGAAGTTAAAGGCCGAAAGCGGTCTCAACGCTCCAGGCTCCGGGGGATCGGAATCCGGAAGCCGTAGGAATCGATGAGATAGTGAACCCCGTAGGAAAGAGACTGCTCCCCGAAAATTACACCGGCCAGCGTGGACCCCGTCTGCTGAAAAACATAGTCGAGCATGGACTCATACTTCTTCCGGGGATAGACAAGGATTGGCTCCCCCTGGATCCCCACCATTTTTGAAAGCATCTGCACGGCCAATTGCTGGTCGCCGAGTTCGTCCACCAGCCCCAGTTGCTTTGCCTGCCTGCCCGTGAATACTCTGCCGTCGGAGACCAGCTTCAATGCTTCGCCGGAAATGCCCCGGTTTCGCAGGACCACTTCAAGGAACTGGCTGTAGATGTCATCGACAAGTCCTTGGAGCAGTTCTTTTTCCTCAACGGTCATTTCCCGGATCGGCGATCCGATATCCTTGTACTTCCCGCTTTTAATCGCGGAAGCCTTGACTCCAACCTTCTTCATCAAGTCTTCCGTATTGGTAAAATACATGACCGCCGAAACGCTTCCCGTCAACGTTCCCGGATTGGCGATGATCTTTTCCCCGGCGCAGGCGATCAGGTACCCGCCCGATGCAGCCACGGAACTCATGGAGGCAAGAACGCGCTTTTTCTTGCGCAGCGCCAGGACCGCGTCATAGATCTCCTGCGAGGGGGCGACGCCGCCCCCCGGAGAATTGATGCGCAGGATGACACCCTTGACGGAATCGTCTTTACCGAACTCCTGCAGATTCTCCACAATTTCCGTGGAGTCTTTGATCACCCCGTCGATAGTGACGATGCCGATTTTATCTGCAGCGGAGAAGCCGCCCCGTTTTCCGGTGAAGGAGGATAATCCATAAGTCACGGTAAAGAATGCGATCAGCAGCCCAAGCAGCAGGATCATTCCCCAAATCACCGGATGTCGTTTCATTCACGTTGCGTCCCGGATTACCTATTCGGATCGATCAATTTGACGTCAAAATCGGCCAGGGCCTGTCCCAGGCTGGATCCCACGTTTTCCCTGTTGTTCAGGTATTGACTGGCCGTGTGACCCACCTCGGGATTCGCTTCCGTATCCTTGATGCTCAGCCTGATCTTTCGCCCCTTCGTGTCCACGCTTTTCACAATGGCGGAAACGGTATCCCCCACGGCAAAGACTTCGGAGGCGGTTTTTACCCTTTTGTGACTCAACTCGGAAATATGAACCAGTCCTTCAATGCCTTCCTCCACCTCGACAAAGACGCCGAATTCGGTCAGATTGGTCACTTTTCCGTTAACCGTCGCGCCCACGGAATACTTTTCACAGAACTCCTCCCAGGGATTCTTTTCGATCTGCTTGATGCCCAGGGAAAACTTTTCATTCTCCACGTCGATATTCAGGACGACGGCTTCAATCTCCTGCCCTTTTTTGTAGATTTCCGACGGGTGTTTTACCCGCTGCTTCCAGGAAATGTCCGAGACATGAACGAGCCCGTCGATGCCGTCCTCGACCCCGACAAAGATCCCGAAATTGGTCACATTACGAATGACGCCCTTGACCAGCGTCCCTTCGGCATATTTCTGCTTCAAGGTTTCCCAGGGGTTGTCCGTGGTCTGCTTGAGTCCCAGGGAAATCCGCTTGTTTTCCCTGTTGACGTCAAGAATCATGACCTTCACATCCTGCCCCAGCGACAGTACTTTCGAGGGATGCCTTATTTCTCGAGTCCAGAACATCTCCGATACGTGAATCAATCCCTCCACTCCCGGGGCCAGTTCCACGAAGGCGCCGTAATCGGTAAGATTGACCACTTTGCCTTCAATGATTCCTCCCACCGGATACTGATCGGCGATGTTTTCCCACGGATTGTCCGTCAACTGCTTGAGTCCCAGGGAGACCCGCTCTTTTTCCCGATCGAAGGAAAGGACCTTGACCGTGATCTGATCCCCCCGATTGAAGGTTTCGGAAGGCTTGGTAATCCTTCCCCAGGAGATATCCGTCACATGAAGAAGTCCGTCAATGCCCCCCAGATCGATGAACAAACCGTAATCGGTGATATTTTTAATAATCCCTTCGACAATGGCGCCTTCGTGAATATTGGCCAGGGTTTCCTTCTTTTCCACTTCCCGTTCCTGCTCCAGGATGGAGCGCCGCGAGAGGACGACATTGTTTCTCTTGCGGTCATACTTGAGCACATCGAACATCAACGTCTGGCCGACGTACTTGTCGAGGTCTCTCACCGGACGGATATCGACCTGGGAGCCGGGCAGAAATGCCGAAATCCCGATGTCCACGGACAGACCGCCCTTCACCCTCTCAACGATCGTTCCCTGCACGGGACGATTTTCCTCGCTGGCAACCTTCACGTCATCCCAGATTTTCATTTTGGCTGCTTTATCTCTTGAAAGAACCAGGTTTCCTTCCTGGTCCCTTCTATCGACCATGACTTCAATGTCATCCCCCACGTTGACGGTGATGTTGCCTGCCTCATCCTTAAGCTCTTTAGCCGGTATGTATCCCTCGGTTTTCCAGCCAACATCAACCATAATCGTGTCGGAGTTGATCTGAACGATTTTCCCGTTTACCAGTTCGCCCAGATGAACGCTTTGCAGGCTTTGTTCATACAATTCCTTGAATCCCATCGTGTCTTCAGCGCTCTGATTCTGCTGATTTCCTTCCAAGTCTCCTTTTTCCTCTGAAATTAAGTTGTCATCGTTAACCATTAACCCGTCCCCCTTGAATTTTTTAAAACCTTTACATAAGCGATAGCTGTTAACACACTGCTATAAAAATATCAAGATGAATTCCATCCGCAAATTTCCAAAGCTTCCCGGGGGAAAAGACCCGTGCCTACTCAGATCAAAGCGGCCTTGACGGCATTGAGCATCACGGCCGTCACTTCTTCGATCGTGAGATCCGTGGAATCAATGACCTGCCCGTCCTCGGGGATCTTCAGGGGTGCGATCAAGCGCTCTGTGTCCTGCCGGTCTCTTAAAATCAGCTTATTTTCAATGGCTTCCCTGGTGGAGGGGAGACCCGCGGCCGACAGTTCCCTATGGCGCCTTCGCGCCCGCTCGGAAACGGATGCGGAGAGAAAAAACTTCACATCCGCATTGGGAAATACCACAGTCCCCATGTCCCTTCCCTCGGCAACGACGCCGCCGCGGGTTCCGAATTTCCGCTGGATAGGCAGCAGGGCCTCACGGATTTCAGGCAGGGCGGATATTTTTGAGGCCATCAATCCGACTTCTTCGGTACGGAGCCGATCCGTGACATCCACCCGGTCAAGGATCACTCTTAAGCCGCTGCACCGCGCTTCCAGGCGCAGCTCCAGATGGTCGATGAGGGCATGAAGAAACTCAAGATCGTCAGGGTTTCCCTTTTCCCCGATGATCTTGCAGGCGATGGCCCGGTAAAGAGCACCCGTATCCAGATAGAGATAGGACAGCTTCCCCGACAGGACCCTGCCGAGGGTGCTTTTACCCGATCCCGCAGGACCGTCGATGGTAATGAGCAGCTTTTTTCCCATGGCTTCCCTTTGATTCATTCCAAAGGATTTCCCCCTCCTCCCTTTCCGCCGCTTCCCGGCGGTGGCTGCCGAGGCCTTCCCTCATCGGCCTGGAGGCCCGACCGTTTCCCGTCCGCAAGCGGCGGGAGCATCTTAAAGAAATCCGGGGATTGATTTCTATAGCATGGTTTGGGGGGCAATGGTATAAGGAGAAACAGGAAAGAAATGGCGTTCCCCCGGGGAAGCATTCATCCCCCGACCAGGAAAGAAATTCAGGATTCCGTTTTCGATGTTGATTTGCCTTTTTCTAAAAAAATTTTTCCCTTTGGGCGCGGTGGCCCTCCTGCTGATTCTGGGGACCGCCGAGGCGGCAAAAGCCTCCTTTACCCTGGAGGACGAAAAAAAACTGGGGAAAGAATTCTATGAGAAGCTGGAAAAAAACAACCTTCTGCTGAAGAATCCGCGTGTCTGCGATTATGTGAATCGCGTCGGCAATCTCGTCCTTGCGGCGTCGCCGAAAGCCCCCTTTGAATTCCAATTCCACGTGATCAAGAGTTCCGCCGTCAATGCCTTTGCGACCCCGGGTGGATATGTCTACCTCAACCAAGGCCTGATCAACCTGGCGGAAAATGAAAGTGAACTGGCAGGGGTGATGGCCCACGAAATCGCCCATATCAATGCCCGCCATATTGCCTCGATTATTGAGAAATCGACGAAGTTGAATATTGCGGCCTTGGCGGCCCTGCTGGCGGGCGCTTTTCTCGGGGGCGGCGGTGAGGCGACCGCCGCCATTGCGACGCTTTCCATGGCGACCGTGACCACCGTGAATCTGAAGTACAGCCGCGACCACGAAGAAGAAGCCGACCGTCTGGGCATCACCTACCTCACCGGCGCCGGTTACGACGGCAAATCCATGCTCGACTTTCTCAAGATCATGAGAAGATATGAGTTTTACTCCAAAAGCGTTCCCTCCTATTTTCTCACTCACCCGGCAACCGATGAAAGAATCCGCTACCTGGATGGTCTTCTCCAGGTCAAATACCGGAACAGAGGTGAAGAGAGCAGGATCGGGGGGCTGAAGAGAGTGCAGGTCTATCTCCTCTTCGGCGGGAAAAATCCCGAAGTCAACCTCCATTTCTTTCAGAGTGCCGTCGATCAGCATCCTTCCGATGTGGACGCTCTTTACGGCCTTGCCTTGGCCCAGGACAAACTGGGCATGACGGCAGAGTCCATCAGGACCTTTCAAAGAGCGCTGAAACTTGTCCCCGAGGATGCGGACATTGTCCGGGACCTGGGCATTGCCTCTTTCCGGGCGGGCCGGATGGATGCGGCCGTCCGTTATTTGGCAAAGTCGCTGTCTCTGCGCAACGACGATGAAAATACGATCCTCTACCTGGGCCGGGCCTATGATACGGCAGGCAACTTTCCGGAAGCGTTGCGGATTTTGAAATTGCTTGAAAGCAGGCCCGCGATGGCCGCCGACGGCCACTACCATCTGGCGATCGCTTATGGAAGGACCCAGGATCAGGGAGCATCCCATTATCACTTCGGAAGGTATTTCAAGGAAAACAAAAAGAAGGAAAGCGCCCTGTTTCACTTCAAGGCAGCCCTGAACAGCCTGGCTGTCGATGATCCCCGCAGAGCGGACAGCGTAAAGGAAATTGAGGAGCTGGAGAAGGAGAATCCGCTTAAGAGTCCAAAACCGCAAAGCCATGGGCAGCGGCGCCTTCGTTTCTTTTGATGACCGGCGATTCGGTGGAAGTTGAGCGCCTCTGATCCCTGACTCCGGGTCAAAGGTCGCGATCCGCTGACGACCGGACAGGCTCGTCAACAGGCGGTCCTCTATCCGCCTCTTTCTCCGGAACGGGAACGGAAGGAAGGAGCGAATCTTCACGGACTCTATCGCCCCCCTCCAGTTCACTCTATATTTTCTCCGGCCGCTCCAAGGGGAGAGAGGGAACTACCGAATCGTCACAGACTCTATTTTTCTCTCCAGTTCACTCCTTATTTTCTCCAGACTTTTCAGGGGAAGGGATTTAGCATTCAACATGGCCGGATCCAGGACTTTCGAGGCAACGTAAGGCTGAAGCACGTAGCGCCGGGCCTTGGAAATCAGGCCTCCCATGGCCAGCAGGTCCGCCTCGGACAGGAGAGCGTCCACAACCGTCGTCCGGAATTCATACTTCAGACCCGAAGCCATAATCAAACAAATGGAGTCCGCAACAGCCCCGGAAAAGCCGGACACCCCGGTGATTTCCGGATACTTCTCCAGGGGTCCCTTGAGATCCATGGCGAGGTAATCCACCTTTTTCCCGGCGATCAGCCGCTCCAAGACGGAAGGCATGGAGCCGTTGGTATCCAGCTTGACGAGGTAACCCTTGTCTTTCAGCCATGACAGGAAAGAGAAAAGATCATCCTGCAGCGTCGGCTCCCCGCCGGTCACCGTCACGGCATCGAGTTTGCCGACCCTTCGGGCGAGAAAGGAAAAGATTTGGTCCTCGGGGATTGCGGCGGAAAACCGGCCCGGGTCGACGAGTTCCGGGTTGTGGCAGTAGGGGCAGCGGAAATTGCAGCCCTGGCAGAACACCACGGCGCCGATCTCCCCGGGATAATCAATGAGGGATGCCCTCTGGAAGCCCCCGATTCTCATTCCTGGAAACTGTACACCCGCCGCAGGGCAAATTCCTGCTGCTTCCCCCGGTTCCACTGCTGAACGGGACGGAGATAACCGACCACCCGGGAATACACCTCGCAGGGCTCATGGCATTGGGGGCAGGTCTCCCGCTCACCGCTGAGGTATCCATGCGAAGGGCAGACACTGAAGGTCGGAGTGAAGGTCAGATAGGGCAGTCGGTAAGAGGAGCAGATTTTGCGGACCAGTTTTTTCACCACGGCCGGATCCTCGATCCTTTCCCCGGCGTAGGTGTGGAAAACCGTACCGCCGGTGTACTTGACCTGAATTTCATCCTGTAAATCCAGGGCTTCAAAAACATCGTCCGTATAATTGACGGGCAGTTGGGTCGAGTTCGTGTAAAAGGGCTCCCCCCCTTCCCGAAGATCCTCATCCGTCGTTGCCAGGAGCAGATCCGGATTTTTTTTCCGGTCGATCCGGGCCAGCCGGTAGGAGGTCCCTTCGGCCGGCGTGGATTCGAGGTTGTAGTTGTTTCCCGTCTCCTCCTGAAATTCGACCAGCCGCTCCCGCATAAAATCCAGGACCCTTTTGGTAAAAGACTGCCCCTCTTCCGTGGCGATATTCCTGCCGAGGAGATTCAGGCAGGCTTCGTTCATCCCCACCAGGCCGATGGTAGAGAAGTGATTCTTCCAGAATTCGCCGAAGCGCTCTTTGACGCTCCGCAGGTAGTGCTTCGTGTAGGGGTAGAGGTTGCGGTCCGATAATTTTTCCAGGACTTTTCTTTTGGTCTCCAGGCTTTCCCGGGCGAGGATCATCAGGGAATCCAGGCGGTCGAGAAACTCCTTTTCCGTCCCCGAAAGATAGCCGAGGCGGGGCATGTTGAGCGTGATGACCCCGATGGAGCCTGTCAGCGGATTGGAGCCAAAAAGCCCCCCGCCCCGGATCTGCAGCTGCCGATTGTCGATTCGCAGCCGGCAGCACATG
>CAZKRB010000046.1:20246-25782 GCA_964555065.1 uncultured Syntrophus sp. | reverse complement strand
TTCATGAACCTAGATCCTCTGCAAAGATGCCGGAGCCATCCCGGTACCGGTCGGTCATCCCCGGCGGAAACGGAATCCCTGCCCTGCGCCCTTATCCATATGCTGGGTTTTGTATATGTCTTTATTTACATATGTTTCGGGAGACTTATATTACAGATGCCATAATGTCAAGCACATTTCGTAAATTCCGATCCGAAACAGGCTGGCCCCTTGACTGACTCAACAGGCATGGCGCTGGGGGTTCTCCCGTCGGTGCGGGGGAGATCAAATAGAGGGCGGCGTTTGTTTCAGGTGCGACTGTTGAACAGAAAGACGGCAGGAGGAATCGTTAAAGGAAGGAAAACACAGAACCAGCTCCGCGGACGGCCTGAAGGTTATCGCGGGCGACCCGGGGGCCCCCATCGATCTTTGGGGTTCTCGACGGAGGATACGGGGAAAGCAGCGGAAAGACCGGAGCAGGAAGTTAACGGGGGAAGGGGAACCCCTGGAGTGCGGCGCCTGAAAGCACCGGCGGGGAGCATTGTACCGGCCAGGCCGGCGCCTGAACCAACCCACAGGGGTTTTGTCGTCAAATCAGAGCCCATGACCATCCGGAGCGGCTATAGGCAGCCACGTTTTCCGAGTGAGACAGGCCCTTCTCTAGGGAATGGCGGAACTCCGCCCATGACGGGAGCACCTATGAAAATTCTCAACAGGGGAAAGGGTTCCGTCGCATCATGCGGATGTTCATCACCCCACCCCGGCATCCCCATCCCGCCTTGCCCGGACACGGTCCAGACTGCCGCGGTTCTCCCGCGTCAGGGTGGAATATCCGGCGGAGCATCGGCAGAAACGATGGGGCAGTAGATCTGGTCGCGCCCATCATTCATTCCCATGGGCTGGTCCGTCCGCAGGAGCTTCAGCCAGACCCGGATGTTGTCGGCAAGGATCATCACCACCAGGAGAATGACGAACACACTGAGCCAGACGTTCAGCATCTGGTCCTTGGCCAGATAGGTCCGGACATTCATCATCCCGGCGGCCAGGGTCGTCACCGTGATCAGGACGCAGGGGACAAAGGTGATCAGGGCATAAACCTTTTTCCGGCCGATTCTCAGGAGGATCGTGGTGCCGATGGCCAGGGCCACGGCGGAGAGCGTCTGGTTCGTGGCGCCGAACATGGGCCAGATGGAGGAGATGTCTCCAGTGTAAAGCATATAGCCCCAGGTCAGCGAGACGAGGGCGCTCGTGATCAGGACACCGGGCAGCCAGTCCTTTTTCCCGAAGGGTTTGTAGACATAACCGAGGACATCCTGGAGGATGTAGCGGGCGACCCGGGTGCCCGCATCGATGGTCGTCAGGATGAAGAGGGCCTCGAACATGATGATGAACTGGAACCAGTACTTCATCGTATGGCGGAGACCTTCGCTGATATGGGAGAAGATATAGGCCATGCCGACGGCCAGGGAAATGCCGCCGCCGGGGCGGTGGGCCACATCCAGACCGACCAGTTGACTCAGGGCGGGAAGATCGACGACCTGCATGTTCAATTTTTGAAAAACGGCTGCCGAGGTGTTGATGGCAAAGTAATCGGCCGGAACCAGGGCGACTGCCGCCAGGAGGGCCATCATGGCCACGAAGGCTTCCGTCGGCATGGCGCCGTAGCCGATCAGGGTGATTTCCGTTTCCCGTTCGATCATTTTGGGGGTTGTACCGGAACCGATCAGCGCATGAAAGCCGGAGATGGCGCCGCAGGCAATGGTAATGAATACATAAGGCCACCAGGGACCGGGAATGATCGGCCCGCCGCCGGCGATGAAGCCGGTTAAAACGGGCATTTTGATGGGTGGATTCACAAAAATCAGGCCGAGGGCCAGGGCGGCGACCACCCCGATTTTCATGAAGGTGCTGAGGTAGTCCCGGGGCGCAAGGAGCAGCCAGACGGGAATGGCGGCGGCGCAGAAGCCATAGATCGGAAGCAGAATGGACATCTGTTGCCGGTCGAAGGTAAACCAGCCGGCCAGGCCGGAATCGGCGACGTAAGGTCCTGCGAACACCGCCGTGCAGACCAGGACGACCCCCGCCAGCGATCCGGACCGAATGGCGCCCGGCCGAATCTTGAACATGTAGAGGCCGATCGCCATGGCAATGGGGATGGTCATGGCGATGGAGAAAACCCCCCAGGGATTGTTGAACAGGGCGTTGACGACAGCGACAGCCAGCCCGGCCAGGGCGACCAGGATGATGAACAGGATGACGACCGCCGTCACCCCGCCGGTGAATCGGCTGACATCCTTTTCGGCAATGACGGAAAGCGACTGCCCCTCATGACGATAGGAGGCGAACAGGATGATCATGTCGTGGACGCAGCCGGCAAAGACCGAGCCGATGAGGATCCAGAAAAATCCGGGGCCCCATCCGTACTGGGCCGCCAGGACCGGTCCGATCAGCGGGCCCGCGCCGGCAATGGCCGCGAAATGATGGCCGAAGACGACCCACTTGTTGGTGGGAACATAATTCTGGCCGTCGTTGCAAAGGACGGATGGCGCAATGTTGCGGTCATCGAGCATCAGCACCCGGGCGGCGATAAAGGCGGCATAATAACGGTATGCCAGGGCAAAGGCGCACAGGCTGCCGATCAGCAGATACAAGACGCTCACGACTTCATTCTCCTTCCCTCACGACGAGAACTGCCGATATTTTTTGTCGTGATTAAGCATATAGAACTCCAGGACATGATTTTCAAATCAAAATTGATACGAAACGCATCTTTTTTCCCGGCAAAGAACTCCCATAAATCTCCTTGGCGCACCACCGTTTCTATGATAGTTTACACCGCTTTTTCTGACCGTCTTGACCGGCCCTTTTCCAAGGAGTTACCCTTATGTCTTCCGTCCACGCCTTTATCACCTGGCTGAACACCTACCTCTGGGGTCCGCCGATGCTGATTCTGCTCTTCGGCACCCACCTGTTTCTAACCGTCCGGCTGCGCTTCCTGCAGCGATACATCGGAACAGCCATCCGGCTTTCCTTCAGCCGCGACCGGGTGGGCTCGGGAGATGTGAGCCAGTTCGGCGCCCTGGCAACCGCCCTTGCCGCCACCATCGGCACCGGCAATATCGTCGGCGTGGCCACGGCCGTGGCGCTCGGTGGTCCGGGAGCGGTGCTGTGGATGTGGCTGACCGGCGTGTTCGGCATCGCCACCAAGTATTCCGAGGCGCTTCTGGCCGTGAAGTACCGCGTCAAAACCTCGGACGGCACCATGCTGGGCGGTCCCATGTACGCCCTGGCTCATGGATTGAACATGAAATGGCTGGCAGTTCTGTTCTGCATCTTTACGGCCCTGGCCGCCTTCGGCATCGGCAACATGGTCCAGGCGAATTCCCTCGCCTCCCTCGCCAAGGAAACCTTCAACATCCCGCCGCCGGCCTCCGGGTTGGCTTTGGCTGTCATCACGGCCCTGGTCGTTCTCGGAGGCATTACCTCCATCGCCCGGGTATGCACCCTGCTGGTTCCCTTTATGGCGGCCTTATACATCCTCGGCTGCGTGATCATCCTGGCGATCAACGCCTCCTGGCTGGGACAGGCGGTGACCTTGATTTTTCACCATGCCTTTTCGGCCCAGGCGGCAGGCGGCGGCTTCGCAGGGGCGACGGTCATGATGGCCGCCCGCTTCGGAATCGCCCGCGGACTGTTTTCGAACGAATCGGGGCTTGGCTCGGCGCCCATCGTGGCGGCCGCGGCACAGACCCGCAATCCGGTTCGCCAGGCGCTGGTATCGGCCACGGGAACCTTCTGGGACACGGTCGTGATCTGCGCCCTGACCGGGCTGGTGGTGGTCAGCAGCATCCTGAGAATGCCCGCCGGGATGGAAGGCCTGAACGGCGCCGCCCTCACCAAGGCGGCCTTCGAGCACATCCCCGTCATCGGCCCCATCGTGCTTACCGGCGGGCTGCTGACCTTCGTCTTTTCAACGATCCTGGGCTGGTCTTATTACGGCGAGAAGGCGGTGGAATATCTGTTCGGAAAGGGCGGTGTGCGGCCGTACCGATACCTTTGGGTGCTCGCGGTGTTTCTCGGTTCGGTGGCCACCATGCCGCTGGTGTGGGATCTGGCCGATGCGATGAACGCTCTCATGGCAATCCCGAACCTGGTCTCCCTCTTCCTGCTGAACGGTGTCGTCGTCGCCGAGACGAAGAAATACCTCTGGGAGAACCGGTTGGACGCCTACGCTCCGGAAACGGTCACAAAAGGGGAAAGACTGGAAGTGCCGGCGCCGGCCTCGCTGGACGTCGTTCCGAAAAGGGTGCGGGACGAAAAAAAGTGAACCGCTTGGGACAGCCGAATGGACCGGCTCGCGACGGCCACCGGAGTTGAAGCTGGAGGAGAAAAACCCCCGGCTGCCCGGTTAGCCATTGGAAGCGATTTGCAAGGCCCCCGGTTTCTGGGCGGGTTAAGGATGAGATAAACATTTTCATCCATTTCCTTTTATGTATAGGATCGATTATTCTTCCGATTATCCAATACTTCGAATATTTCTTTCAGGTCATCCAATCTGATCTTCAATGTATTCGACACCCATTCCGACAGCGATATCCCCTTATAAGTAACTAACATTATAAGTCTTTTTGATGTCTCACTGTCTAAACGGAAAGTAAATACCTCCGAGTTCTGTTGGGAACTATTTCCCTGTTTATCTTCATCGGCAATGATTTGACGAAGATTGTAATCTCGAAAGAAATATTGATTAATTTTACCCTGTAATTCATGGTCCGTGTGTTCTTTAAGAACAGAAATAATTTCAGTAGGATTTCCAGCGAAATATTTCAGCAATACGACCTTAAACTCTTCCATATCATGAAAACCCAGTCGTTTTCGACACGCGTCCCCTATGGTCTGGTATGATGTATGGTAACTTTTTGCAACTTCCTTTATTCCGGCATTTATGGCTGAAGTGATGGAGGATCCGCTTAAGTAACGGACCTTTGCTATGTCGATTACCTCTAATATTTGATCAACGGTTCTTGAGCGGAGTTTGTTCGTCATCACGGCTCTTGTCCTTTATCGCTTTGTCGGTCTTAAGGCTCCCCCGCGTTAACCCGCTTGTCCATCAAGAAAAGTGGATTTTTTAGTTTTGGTGAGGGTGTGGTGACCCCTCCCACACCCTCACCTTAATCCACCTTTCCGTAAGGAACGGCGGATTTTTTACTTGTTGGCAAGGATCCTAAGGGAATAAAAAGCCATTTTTTTTCAGCTCCGAATCATGAAAGAGGTAGTCGGCCATTTTAATCCCTGCAAGTCCTGCTAAAATGATAACTGCAAACGTGGCGGTGCCACCCTTGGCCCCATTTCTGCTGCTGAAGATCTTCTTGCCGGCCAGGCTCGACACGGCACTGCTCTGCGTAAGATGCTGTTTCAGCAATTCACCGGACGATGCCGAGTTCCCGGCAGTCATTGCAGACGCAGGATTGATCATCAGCAGAAACAAAATGAGAAAACTTAAGCACGCAACCAATGACTTAATTTTCATGTTTTTCATGACGTTTACCTCCAAACG
>CAZKRB010000046.1:18190-20146 GCA_964555065.1 uncultured Syntrophus sp. | reverse complement strand
CTGAAGCTTGAGGAAATGTTTTAAGGGGTTCCCGGTCTCTTGATGCCAAGCTTCTTCATCCGCGCCCGCAGTGTGTTCGGATGCAAATCAAGAATCAGAGCAGCCCCTTGGGGCCCTTCGATTCTCCAGCCGGTTTGTTGAAGCGCCTTCAGGATGTGCTCACGCTCTGCTTCCGCCAGGGCTTTCGTTTCTTGTGCTCCTGTGGCGGGGGCGTCTTCCTTCCGGATTAAATCTACAGGGATGGCGTCAATCTTTTCCGCAAGCCGAAGTTCGGACCCTTCGCTGACGATAACGGCCCGCTCAATCACGTTGATCAGTTCGCGCACGTTTCCCGGCCAGGGATAATTGATCAAGGATTCCATGATTTTTGTGGGGATTCGTGAAATATCTTTTTTGTGATTCTTGCTGAATTTTGTCACAAAGGCTTTCACCAAAAGCGGGATATCCTTTTTCCTTTCCCTCAGTGGGGGGATTTTGATGGGGAAGATATTGAGCCGGAAATAGAGATCCTGTCGAAACCGGCCTTTCTTTATTTCTTCCTGGAGGTCCCGGTTGGTGGACGCGATGATCCGGACATCAACCTTTATCGGGCGAGGGCTGCCGATGCGCTCGAATTCTTCCTCCTCGATGACCTTCAGCAGCTTTGCCTGAAGTTCCAGCGGCAGCTCGCCGATCTCGTCCAGGAAGATGGTGCCGTTGTTGGCAAGCTCGAAGCGGCCGATCTGCCGTGCGATGGAACTGGTGAAAGCACCCTTTTCACTGCCGAAGAGCTCGCTCTCGATGAGATTGGCGGGTAGGCTGGCGCAGTTTACATGCACAAAAGGCCGATCCCGGCGGTCACTTTCACGATGGAGAAATCGGGTGAAGATGCCTTTCCCCGTTCCCGTCTCACCGGTAATGAGCACGGTCGTCTTTGTACGGGCAACCAGCTGAGCCTTGTGCAGGGTGGATTTGATGGCATCGCTTGTGCCGATGATTTCGCTGAAGCCCTCTCTTGATACAATCTCATCGCGGAGATAGATATTCTCAGCCTCCAGCTGATCCTTCAGTTTCTTGATCTCAGCAAAGGCTTTTGCCAAAGCGGCCTCAAGGCGGTGTTGCTCCGTCACATCCCTTGCCATAGATTGGATGGAGATGAGTTTTCCCTTTGAATTGAGCAGCACCGAGTTGTACCACTCGCAAATGATGACCGATCCGTCCTTGCGATAGTTGCGGTTCACATGGATGTTGCTGGTTCGGCGGGTCGCAAGCATCTCCATACTCAACTCGGCGACGTGGTGCATATCCTCTTTGTGAACCCACTGCAGTTGGTCGATCCGTTTGCCCAGCACCTCCTCGGCGCTCCAGCCGAAAATTCTCTCCGCTTGGTTTGACCATAAGGTAATCTGGAAGCGATTGTTGAACTCCACAGCCGCAAGCGGGGCGTTCTCGATGTGGAAATTAAGCCGCTGCAATGCCTCGCTCAGTCTGTTTTCCGTCTGCGTGCATCTGTGTGATTCTATTTCCAGGGATTTGATTCTTTCTTCGAGCTCTTCATAGGTGGGTTTTCTGTTCACAGGTAAGTGGTTCTCCGGCGCTGAAGATGTGGGCATCCAACCATTGATCCCTCTTTTCTGTTGCCCCTTTCATTCGCTTTATAGATTGCATATTTCTCTCGATTCATCAACCAAATATTCCGGTAAGTACTGGTAGATCCTACAAATTGGAAAATCACCGGAACTTACCGGGGTGGTCTGTCCCATGACCGTTACCGGCGATCCTGTCCAAAGCGGCGTCCGCCATCGGCGAGTTCCCTTACCGGGGCTCTGCCCATTGGGGACAGGGAGAGCCCCGGTGAAGTTGATTTCCGTCACGGCGGCGGTTTCAGCCGATGGCGGTGGGTCCCCGTTCACCCGTGCCGATCCGGACGCAATCCTGCAGATCGAGGACGAAGATCTTACCGTCGCCGGTCTCGCC